>JAJZTS010000061.1 GCA_021848725.1 Pseudomonadota bacterium | reverse complement strand
TGTTCTCGCGGATGGGCATGGCGAAACCGCCGCAGACCACGTCACCCAGCACGTCGTAGAACACGAAGTCCAGGTCTTCCTCGTAGGCGCCTTCCTCTTCCAGGAAGTTGATCGCGGTGATCACGCCGCGGCCGGCACAGCCGACACCCGGCTCAGGGCCACCGGACTCGACGCACTTGATGTCGCCGTAACCCACCTTCAGCACATCTTCCAACTCCAGGTCTTCCACCGAACCGGCCTCGGCGGCCAGGTGCATGATGGTGTTCTGGGCCTTGGCGTGAAGGATCAGACGGGTGGAATCGGCCTTGGGGTCGCAGCCGACGATCATCACTTTCTTGCCGGCTTCGGCCAGGGCGGCCACCAGGTTCTGAGTGGTAGTAGACTTACCGATACCACCCTTGCCGTAAATTGCACATTGACGCAGCGCCATGTTCTTTCTCCTATGACTCGACACAAAGGGGTGCGAAGGAAAAACTCGCTCGCAGCCAATACATTGCAAAGGCCGTGCCATAGTTGGCTCGTTAATGTAAATACCTGAAACAACTGGTATTTTTTATTGGATACACGAATCCGAATATGCGTACAGGACATGACAAAGACCCGGCCTTTGTCGGGGTGCCCACAACAAAACCGCACACGGCCGAACACCCCGCCCTGCCCCGCCACGCGCGCCTGCCGATCAACCGCTGCAGCGTGCCGGCCGACATCCTCGGCGGCCTCACCTTTCAGCGCCACCCGGTCGCGTTGACGCTCGACGGCGTGCTCGAACTGCACCAGGGCCTGTTCCGGCAACTCGACCGCATCGCCGACACGGCCGGGCGCGCGCGACTGTTCACGGCCCACATGGCCGCCGCGTTCAGCCTGGACAGCCCGGAGGCGGCCGGCTGGTCGCATGCCGCCAGCCACGACCGCAGCAAGAGCCATTACCTGAAGTTGATCTTGGGTTGGGCCTTCGACAGCGACGGCATCGAAGGCGCCGTGCTCAAGGGCTGGGTCGAATCGCGCTTCGGCCTGCTGCCGCGCCATCACGGCGGCCCGATCCGCGACCTGTCCGGCGAGCCCTACCGGCGCTATCTGGAAATGCGCGCCCAGGGCCTCTACGGCACCAACGGCCTGGAGGCCCAGCTCGACCTGCTCTACAGCTATTGCCAATACGAACTGGGCCGGCAACAGGCGGGCGAGAGCCACCTCACCCTCTACCGCGGCGTGAACCATGTCGATGAACACGAAACGCTAACCGACCTGGGCCGCGGCCGCCGCGTGGTGCTGCTCAACAGCCTGTCCTCGTTCAGCGCCGAACGCGAACGGGCCGGCGAATTCGGCGATTACATCCTGGAGGCCTCGATACCGCTGGCCAAAGTGTTCTTCTTCCAGCAGTTGCTGCCGGGCATGCCCAAAGGCGAGGACGAATACGCGGTGATCGGCGGGGTGTACGAGGTCGGCTATTCGACGCTGTGAAGCCGTTCAGCCAACAACAAGACGAATCACTTGCGCCGATGGTATTCCGCCACCAGCACCTTGATCTTGAGCCGCATGATGTCCTTCAGCATGCGCATCTTGCGGTCATGCTCCTGATGCGCGATATCGTAGATTTGCTTTCGCAGTGTTTCGTTGCTGTCTTTGGGCAGCGCCAAGGACCATTCGGTGAAAAATCCGTCGTAGCTGTCTACGGTTTTGATCAGCCCGAACCGCAGCTTTTCCCGGTCGGGCTTCGGAATGGTCTTGAGCGCCTCATCGATGACCGCATCGAGGTCCGACTTGGGGTGTGAGTGCGAAACGGGGAACTGGACGATCTCAGGCATGGGTTTCTATTGGCGCTATGAACCCAATACCCCATTCACATTTCGCGCCAGCTCGTAGGTTATTGATAGATATAGAAAATGACAGGGCTTGTTGTTGCATTTGTGACAAACAAGCCCCTGTTGGAACGTCAATGTTTGAATGGTGCTGATTGCTCGTGATACGCACTCAACCACTCTATTGGCTACCCCTACACTCATCGTCCATAGGTGTCCGCCACAAATCCTAGATTGCGATCATTTAATCGCCCGTCATACTCGGCGCAATATAGTGAGTACTGCGAACGAAAAATGTGACTCGCTCAATATCTTGCCAGACTATGTGCTGTTCTTTTTCTCGTGAAATAGAACGATATATTTAACAAAGAGGTCAGCCACATAATGCGCTTTGTTAAACAGCCGCTGACGCTCTTGTAACGTTGGGACCTTCCCATGGGCGCGTTTATTTCGTTCCTCACGTAAAGTATTCAAGTGGTGGCCTTCCATTACCACCTTTTCACGGACCGCACAGTTGACCATATCAACAAGACGATTCATGTCTTTGGCGTATATGTTTAGCACCTTCTTAGTTCTTTCGGCTTGCAGAAACTCACGCAACTTATTCTCGAAAATAACCCCCAATTCAAAGAGTGCGATATCGACCTCCTCCACGGTTAACTTTGATAAGGGGCGCTTCAACTCGGCTTTAAGAGTCTGGTCTAAGTTGTAGGCGCTCAGATCTACATCAATGCGTGGATCAGCCTCTTTGTAATCAAGCACTGCAAAATAATGGTTTCCTTCTTTGTACTGCCGAATGTCCTTCATCTCACTAAGGTAGCTATAAAACGTGGGGCGGACACATTTAATTGTTTTTGAAACTTGCTTGTATAAATCACCCTTCTTAAGCGGTTCGTTTGGACGGTCCTTAAGAATGGATCTCGCTTCCTCTTGAATTAGCTCCCGCAGGTAACTCTTTGCTGGCTGGTCAGTGCCTGTATCTTCCATGGCACCAACCAAGCAAGCGGTTTTATATTTCTGCCCCTTAACGGCGCGCACATCTAGAAATGGAAGTGCCAGAAGCCGCTGCCTGGCACTAGCCTCAGAAAGTTTGGTGTTGTTGCGTACGGATTGAATAAGCTCCGGGAAAGGAACCAAAGTTCTTTCTACGAAACACGCCTTTACTGCCGAAATAATGACATCCGCGCTCACATTTCTAACCCTTACCAAACTATCTGCTTGGGGCAGCCTCCAAGCGGACAGCGCATACTCCGCTCTTCCAACACGTGAAAACTCGTCATTCTGATTCAGATACACAGAAACGGAGTGAGATGAGGCATCAGGCCGAACATTTTTGACCTCGGCAACAATCCGTTCGAATTTCATTGGGGTGCCATTTCTGTGCAGAACGTTGCTTATGGCATCCACAATCGTGCCGGTATTTAGGTCTTTCCACTCTGATAGCCCCCACTCACCACTCCTACCAATAGCGACATATCGCTCATCAGAAACGAGTTGGTTTTTAAGATTTGTTTCCGTCAATGGACGAAATTTCTGTGAGTCTTTTTGCAGAAGATTTATTTCTCTAGTAATAGCGGAAAAATGCATGGGCTTTTTAGACGCATCGAGTATTCTAAATGCCTTATCTGCCGCATTACGTAGCGAGTGGAATCTCACGCGAACATTGTCATCGATAAGCTCCAAATCGCTGCATGCACTTATAGCCATTTGCAAGACCTCGTTGGACACCTTGTTTTTTGCAGCCTTTTTGGCTTTGATAGTGAGATCGAAAAGCGATAGCGGTTTTGATGGGTCATCAAAAATGACGTCCAAAGAGCGAAATATCGACTCAATATCTTTAGCTCTAAATTGCTCCGATTTGTACCAGCAACTCTTGATATCCCCTCGAAAGCCATGGATAGATTGCGGTATTTTTGCGTACCCCGCCACTTCCATGAAAAGGCTTCGATAACCTGCTGATAGTCGCTCGCCATATCTGTTTAAAAATACGGCATCAACCTGTTCCTCAAGAACAAGCAACGATGAACCACTGAGCGAGCCCAACATTGATGTGTACTCAGTGCAAAGGGGTAAAGCTATTGACCACCCTTTAGTTCGAAGTTTTCCACGCAAGAGCAAGTCAATCTCTTTGATTGCTTTCGCTTCAATTTGACGAACTCGTTCCCGTGTTAGATCGTAGTATGTCCCAAGATCCTCCAAGGTATAGGTATTAGTTCCGCTTAGCGCAAATCGCTTGTCTAGGATATCAAAATCTCGCTTTTTAGATTTTGAAGAACATTTATCAAAATACAGTTCGACCACACCTGGAAATGCAACAACCAAGTTAGTGCTTGCCGATGAAAAATGTATGTCTTGTTCTTCCATATATCTCTCACAGTTTCTTCTTCAGAATAAATAGGGTCAGACTCCATTTATCCCCATCCACTTGGCGGGCTTTGGTGCGCTTACACCCCCTCTAAACGTGCTCGATAGTTTCTGCGGTGATGCGCTGCAAATCAGCTTCATCCAGACCCTGCTCGCAATACAAGAAGCAACAAGGCTTATCCTTGATCTGTTTATGGATGTCCCAAAATCTTTGCATGTCATCCACGATATAGACTTTTTCGGCACGCAGGTCTTTTAGCGGCAAACCGATCATGCCGTGCGACAAGGTAATGGCGATCAGCTCCATCATCTCGCTATTGATGGTGATGGGCCCATTACCTTTGAGCAACACAATTTTGGGATGTTTAGGGGTGTTCATAAGAGATCCTGAAAACCTTCTTTTGACCCGATTCAAACTTTTTGGGCATGGCTAAACGGCACAACCACTCGTGCCACGTAATCACTTAACAGCCCAATCGCACTCCGCTCTGTATTTTGGCCCGAAATTTGCGTGTTCTCTCCGGGTCGCCCGCCTAGCCATAGGACGGAACGATCTATGTCACCCCAACCAGAATGTGAGAGAACCATGTCCATCAAACAAATTGCTGCTTTTTCTGCCAAAGCCAAGGAAGACGCCGCCTTAGGGGCCCAATTGAAGGCCTGTGAAAAACTCAAGGAGATGTTCGCCCTGGCGAAGGAACACGGCTTCGAGTTCGAGGAGGACGCCCTGTATCCCCCTAACGAGCCACAGTTCACCGCAGACCAACTATCCGCACGCATGGCCAAGGCCCTGCTACGGGCCTGAGCGTCAAGACAACGGGCGGGGTTTGGCTCCGCCCGTTGTATTCGCCCTATTCAGCTATCAATCGATAAAAACACGGCATGACTGCCCGTGTTCCGCAATTACTTGGACGCGTAATTTTCTTCTGAATTGGCAGCAGCAAAACGATTGTCCGCCACCACCTCGCGCTCGCGCACCGTATCGAGCCAGCCGCAGCGCACGTCCTCGCGCCGGTCGAAGTCGCCGAAGTAGGGTTTGATGTCGAGCACCGGCGTGCCGTCGAGCAGGTCCAGCCCTTCCACGGTCAGCACGTGGCCTTCGATGCCGAGCAGTTTGACGATGGATAGGCCGATGGGGTTGGGCCGGCTGGGCGCCCGCGTGGCGAACAGGCCGCGTGGCACCGTGTCGAGATAGGGCACGACCTTCAGGCTATAGGGCTTGGCCCGATGCAGATAGCTCAACAGGATGATGTGGGAGAACCCGGCCAGATCGGCCAGACCGTCGGCATAGCGCGGCTCCAGCACGACCGTGCCGAGGGCGCCGGCCGCTTGGGATGACTGGATTGGCGTGCCCGCAGCCTGACGGAACGGGCTGCAAACGACGCCGATCGGCGCGCATGCGATCTGCACCATCGCTCACACCGCCCCGCGCGACTCCCGCTTGGCGTCGGTGGCCATGGCCAGCGCGGCGTCCAAGGCGACCGCCTCGTACTTGGGCTTGTAGCCCTTGAACGCCTCGTACACGGTGACCACCTTGTCGGCGCTGGACTGGCCCTTGAAGTCGCTTTTCTCCAGCGCCAGCTCGTCGACCAGCTCGTTCCACACCATGCCGTCGGTCATCGGGATCAGCACGATCTCGGCGCCGTCGATCTCCACCTTCACCGGCTTGGCGATGTTGACCACGTAGAGCACGGCGCGCATGCCGGGCGCGAAGTCGGCCCGGTATTTCTCCAGCAGCGGCGTGATCTGGGCCAGGTCGTCCAGCGAGCCGGCCAGCAGCTTGATCTTGTCGGCATCGGTCAGCACCACGCCGCCGATCAGGCCGGCCACCGGCGGCTTGCGCCGGCCCTGGGCGTCGGCGATCTCGCCCTCGACCACCACCAGGTCGCCGCGATAGGCCGCCAGGCCGCCCGCGCTCGCCGCTTCCTTGAAATTGACGTTGTACAGCAGACCGTTCTTTTCGTAGCTATCCAACAGCATGACTATCTCCACAGAAAAAGAGGACACCGGGGTCGCTTTCGCAATATCCGTACCAGGCCGTCGCCGGGCCTAAACCCATGAGCGGCATTGCTTTTCCGCACGGCCCCGGATCGCCCGATGTCGGCCTAACCCGACAATTCCCCTGCCCTTTGGCGAAAACACGACAATGGCCGCCGGCCGCAATCCCGCACCCAGCCTTGCCCTGGCCCCTGGCCTGCTTCTTGCACATCGCTAGGCATTGTCAGCAAGGAGCAATGCCATGCACGATGCCTTTCCCTCCATCCTGGCCGGCCTGAGCGAAGGTACGGTCGTGCCCTACCTCGGCGCCGGCGCCCTGGCCGGCGTGGTCGACACCCAATCCGGCCGCGCCATGCCGGCCGACAGCGAAAGCCTGATCCTGGCCATGAACAACGGCCAGCCGATGGCGCCCAAGCTGATGTACGAATTCCCCCGTGCCGCGATGCACGTCGAGCTGAAGCGCGGCCGCTCGACCTTGATGAAGTTCCTGAACGCCACCTACCGCGACACCGCCTGGAGCGCCTCGGCCCTGCACAACTGGTTGGCCGAGCAAAAGCTGCCCTACGTCGTGGACAGCAACCGCGACACCCTGCTGCAAAAGGCCCTGGCCGCCGCGCCGCACACATTGATCGTCGGCGTCGCCCGCCTCGGTGGCACCGAATACCGGTTCAAGTTGTTCCACTACGACGGCACCGGCTATCGCGCGATCGACCAGGAGGCGGTGAACGTCAGCCTGCCCGTGCTGTTCAAGCCCTTGGGCACGCCGCTGCCGGAGCCGAACTTCATCGCCTCCGACGCCGATTTCGTCGATTACATCACCGAGCTGATGGGCGGCTTCGCCATCCCCGGCTTCGTCAAGCGCATGCGCCAAGGCAAGCGCTACCTGCTGCTGGGCATGCGGCTGACCCGCGACACCGAGCGCATGGTGCTGTCCGACATCGTGTTCGGCGCCGACAGGCCGGCCGGCTGGGCGCTGATCCCGAACGCCACCGACAAGGAGAAGCGCTATCTGGACAAGATCGGCATCGAGCTGGTCGAGGCCGACGTGGCCGACTTCCTGACCGCGGCCGAGGCCTGGCAAGGCGAGCCGCTGGCCACCGGCACCGTCGGCTGATCGAGGCGACGACCATGGACTGGGACGCAGCGCAATACGGCCTCGGCCTGGAGGAGATGGACGGCACGCACCGCGAGTTCGTCGCGCTGGTGCATGCGCTGCAAACGGCCGACCACGACAACTTTGTGTTCCTGTTCCAGAAGCTGCTGGAACACACCCGGCTGCACTTCGTCGAGGAAGGCCGATTGATGCGGCTGTATAAATTCCCGGCCCTGGCCGAACACGAAGGCGAGCACCATCGCGTCTATGGCGACCTGCTGCAGTTCAACCGTAATGTCCGCAACGGCCGGCTCGCGCTGGCCCGGGCCTATGTGAAGGACGGCCTGAGCGAGTGGTTCAAGCTGCATGTCGGCAGCATGGATTCGGCCCTAGCCGCGCATATCCTGCGCAGCCAAGAAGAGGGGTTTGCGATCGAAGGGCTGGTCCAGATCGGCCTTTAGCCAGATCGGGCTTTAGCCCAGGTCGGTAGTGATCGATACAAAATCAATGTACTTGACCCTCTCCCTCCGGGAGAGGGCAGGGTGAGGGAAGTGGCGCCCGTCAGGGCGCCTTTCGGCGCCTCACCCTCACCCGGCTTCGCCACCCTCTCCCGGAGGGAGAGGGTCAAGCACATTTGTTTTAGGCTTTAACCGACAGCCCGCTGCTCGACGCAGCCCATCTCGATCAGCTGCATGGCCTGCTCGCTGCAGGCTGTGCGAATCGCCGGGTCCAGGGCCTTGAGCCAGGCATCGGGCAGCGCCGCCGTGCCGTACAGTGCGCCGGCCAGCATGCCGGCGATGGCGCCGGTGGTGTCGGCATCGCCACCGCGATTGACCACGTCGACCAGGCAGGTGCGAAAGCTGTCGGTATCGAACAAGGCCTGGAACACGGCCTGCACGGTCTCGACGATATAGCCGCCGGGGCTGTCCCGCCGCTGCCGGGTGCGGAAGACGAAGGCCGGATACCCACCCGCCAGCGGATAGGCATAGCGATGCAACAGCTGCGCCAAGTCGGCGCCCTGCACCGCTGCTTGCACCATCAGGGCCAGACATTCGGTCGCCGCGTCGGACAAGGGATGATGATGGGTGACATGGGCCTGGATGCGGCAGGCCTCGCGCACCGCCGCCTCGCCCTGGCCCAATGTCGCCAAGGCCACCGGCAGCACGCGCATGGCCGCGCCGTTGCCGGCGTCGTGCTCGCTCAACGGTACTGCCGGCACGCCGGTCGCGCGAAAGGCCAGCAGGCCGCGGCGCACGGTATTGCCGATGTCGACCGGCTTGGCCCGCATCCAGCCATCGAAGGCCTCGGCGATGGCCTGGGCATGGATGCCGCCCGAACTGAGGATCGCCTGGCCCAAGGCGAGGGCCATGGTGGTGTCGTCGGTGACCTGGCCGGGCTTGAGCTTGAGCCAGCCGCCGCCGACCATGCGCTCGTGCACGCCATACTCGTGCTCGATCTCGCGCGCCGACATGAACTCGACCGTCGCACCCAGGGCATCGCCGATAGCCAAGCCAAGATAGGCCGCCACGGCGCGATCCGCGAGATCGCTCACGGCATCAGGCCTCCGGGCCGAAACACTTGGCGTAGTCGGCACACACCTGGCAGGACGGCGCCGGGCAGACGTGGATGCCTTCGCGTTCGCAGATCTGCCGGTAGATGAACTTCTTCCACTTCATGTCGCGGTCGTTCTTGGCCGCCAGCGCCGGAAAGTTATCTTGCATCAGGCGGCTCAGGTCGGCGCGCGACCATAGGCCCAGGTCCTGCCACAGGTGGTCGCCGCCCATGCAGGCCGCCGCGACGATCTGCGCCATCCACAGCTCGGATAGATCGAGGCCGGCGCGGTGCTCGACCAGCAGGTCGATCAAGTCCTGCCGCTCCGGCATACGCTCGTCGCCGGCAGCGCACGCCAGCGCCGGCTCGGCCGACGCATAGCCGGGGAAATGCCGGGCCAGCAGAAAAGCCCAATCCCCCGCGGCCAGCCCCAACCCCGGTGGCAACACGCCCTGGCCTTGCCTTTGACTAAGCAGCATGCGGGCGAATAGCTCGTCGTTCGGCAGACCTAAGCTGTGCGCCATGAGTTGCGCATAGATCGTGGCACTGGAGTGAACGTCATTGGCTACTGCCTCGGTTTGCGCCATCACGGCCTTCATCGCGTCCTCGCCTCGTTCCAGGTGCCGCTTTAGCGGCTGGGGTACTCGACGACGATATCCTCGTCGCGCAGCACCATTTGGCAGGCCAGGCGCCAGGAGGTCGGCACCACGTCCTCGACCTGCATGCGCTCGATCTCGGCCTGAGTGATCTTGCCCAGGTCTTTGAGCACCTTGATCTCGCGCTCGGTCAGCGGGCCGCCCATCGGGCCCTTGAGGGTGAGGTTGGTCACCTTGATCAGGCAGGTGCCGCACTCGCCGTCCTGGCAACTGAAATCGATCGGGATGTGGTTTTCCTTAGCCAGGGTGAGCAGGGACTTGGTGTGGCTGCCGGCGACGGCGTAGACCGTCTTGTCCTTGTGCAGGGGGCTGGAAAAGGTGACATTGGGCATGAGGCGTAGCTCCTGAAAAAATCGAAAATGGCTTAGCCCGGCCGCACGACGACATCGCCGCCCAAGACCTGGGCCTGGCAGGCCAGGCGCTGGTTCTGCCCGGCCATCTGTTCCTGCAAGACCTTGTCCTCCAGCACCGAGCGCTCGGACAGGTTGTCCATGCCCGAGACGATCTTCATGATGCAGGTGCCGCACTCGCCCTCGCGGCAGCTATAGGTGATGCCGGCGCCGACCTTCTCCGAGATTTCGATCAAGCGCGTACCGGCCGGCACGCTAAGCGTGACGCCGATGTCTTCGAAGGTGACGTTGGCCTTGGGCATGATGGGCTTTCAAGTGGTTGCGGGGACGGGACAAGGTTGCGCGGCCTGGCCCTTGCGGCAGCTTTCCAAATCCTCGTCGCGCAGGGCCGGGCTTTGCAGGCCGATCCAGGCATCCACCGCCGTCGGATCGAAGCCCACGCGGCAGTCGCCGGCCACCTCCATCAACGGTCGGCGAATCAGCAAGGGGTCGGCCAACATCAAGCGCAGCGCGGTTTCCGCATCGAGTTGCGCCGGGTTCACCGCACCGCTCTTGATCAGCGGTGCGCTCGGGTTGAACCATTGTGGCACCGGCAAGTCGCCGAAGAAGGCGCGCAGGCGCTCGGCGCACCACGGCTCGGTCAGCAGGTTCTTGGCCTGCACGGTGTGCCCGGCCGCGGCGAGCAGCGCCTTCTGCCGCGTGTTGTTGGCGCAGCCGGGTTTTTCGTAGAAGACGACGATCATGCTCGCTGGGCTCTCCGGCATCAGGCGGTCTTGGCCGCCAGCGCGGCCTGGTAGGTGGCCTCGACCGCGGCCTGGTACTTGGCCAGCATCTCGGTCGAGATACCGGTGAGCGAGCCAGGCAGGTTCAGGGCCACGCCCAGCTCGTCGAGAATGGCGCCCTCGATCGGGCAGATGCTGGCGCACTGGGCATCGTCGAAATCGCCCAGGCATTCCGTGCACTTGTCCGGGTCGATCAGGAAGTGCGGGCTCGCCTGGTAGATCGCCTGGTTAGGGCACAGCGGCTCGCAGGCATAACAGTTGACGCAGGATTCGATGATTTCCAAGGCCATGATCACTCCTCAACAGTGGCCGTCATTCCCGCGCATACCCTAAAGCACCCTAAAGGGCATAAAGGCACAAGAGCGGGAATCCACTTCAAACCTCTGGATTCCCGTTTTCACGGGAATGACGGATAAGAAAGGCATCACGCCACCTTCTGCGCGCTATCCGACTTCGCCGCCAGCTTGCCGGCGGCGCGCATCTCTTCGTACACGGCCAGCACCGCATCCTCGATCGGCTCCATCGCGTGCTCGCCGTTGGGCTGGATGCCGGCGGCCTCCAGGGGCTGCCACGGCTCGTAGCCGACCTTGGCGCAGAGCACCACCTCGCAACCGGCCAGCT
>JAJZTS010000060.1 GCA_021848725.1 Pseudomonadota bacterium | reverse complement strand
CGACATGAGCCAGCTTCAAGGCACTTTCGGTCACCGGTGCGGTGGCCGCCGGCGGGCTGTCGATCACGATGTAATCGTATTCATCCTCGCGCTTGCGCAAGTGCTTGTGCAGCTTGCCCTCTTCGCCAGACAGGTCTTCGACGTCGGCCGGGAAGGCATCACCGGCGCTGGCCCAGCGCAGGGCGGTATTTTGCGGATCGGCATCGGCTACCAGAACGCGATGCCCGGCACTGCCCAGGCTCCCGGCCAAAAGCATGGTAAGCGTGGTCTTGCCGGCCCCGCCCTTTTGATTCACTACGGCGATCACTTTTGCTGTCATGGCCCTATTCTACCTTCTCCGAATGGAAACCGAGCAAGGACAAACCCCGAGTCATGGCCGCGGCCTTGGCCGCATCGAGGAATCCGGCTGGGCCGGCGGCATAGATGTCGCAATGGCCAAGGTCGGCATGGCCAGAGAATATCGCCTCGATCACCGCATCCATCCCGCTCTGGGCAAACAGGGGCTGGTAGCGGAAGTTATCCAGGGCATCGGCCCAAGATCGACAAAGATTCTCCTGGTAATGCGGCAAACGGTCGCTCACCCAATATAAAGCCATGCTGTCGGCCATTTCCAGCGACATAACGTGCTGAACCAAGCTCTTGATCGGGGCAAACCCCTCATCCCAGGCCAAGAATAGCACCGGTCGGCGCGAATCGAGCTTTATGACAAAGCTGCCTTCAGGCCCGGTCAAGGTCACGCTATCTTCCTTATGCAGTTCGCCAAAGACCTTGTCGGCAAACGCCTGGGCCGCGGCCCGTACGTGCACCTCGATATGGCGTTCCTCGCACGGGCAGCTCGCGACATAGTAGTCGCCTGTGACATCGCCGACGCTCAATTTGACCCGCTGCCCCGCCAGGAAACGCAAACGCTGGCTGCGCGGCGTGAAGAGATGCAGGGCAAGTAGGCCATTCGTCAGCGGCTCCACACTGCGAACGCGGGTTTGTAGGGTCTGTCGCGGGATATCCTCGGCCCCGGCCACATGGGCCTCGATGACCACGTCGGTCACCGCCGTATAAGAACACAGCAGGATGGTGCCGTTGGCCTTCTCCGGCTCCTTCAGCACGAAGTCATACGGCCGTGCCTTCTTGACCTGGCCCGACACCAGCTTGGCCTTGCATTCGCCGCAGTTGCCGTTGCTGCAGCCGTAATCGAGCGGGATACCGGCACGTAAAGCCGCCTCCAGCAGGGTATCGTTACCCTCCACGAAAAACTCGTGGCCGGATGGCTGCACGACCACGTGCGCAGACATCATTCGCATCACGCTCTCCTGGGCGAGCAAGGCTCGGCCTCGGTCGGCCTCTTGCGGTACCGCTTCGAGTTGGCGGCGCAAGCGCTGTTTGAGGGAGTGCAGGGCCGAGCTGCTCGTGCCGCTGGCATCGGCCAGGTCGTCCAATTGCTGGCTTAACCAATCGAGCACTTGATCGTAGTGCCGCAACAGTGACTTGGCCGAAGCGAACTCTCTACCCAACTCGTACAAACGCTCGGCCAATACCTCCTTGTCGGGCAAGGCGCGCTCGAAGATCCGCTTGCCGAAGGCCCGCTCCTTGATCGCATTGACATGTTCGAGCTCCCCTTCGTCCTGCCAGTGCACATCCGGGAATTTACTCAGCAACTCTTCCAACTCGATCATGCCGTCGAAGGTATCGAGCGCGCCTTCTTTGATCATGTTTTGCAAGACGCCGCGAGGCACGCCAACCAGGCGGGCTACGCGAGAAACTGGCAGGTAATGAGGCATGCCCTGTCTTAATCGGCTTTACCTATCTGGGCGCATGATCGATGCCACAAACGCGACATCCAGCCCAGGCCGGAATTGGGAGTCAGCAATGACTTGAAGAAAAAATCGCAGCACCTCCGACTCCCGTAAACACTGTCATCGTCAACAACGAACCTGCATGGACACGAACTCTTTCAGTAAAGAAACCGGGGCCTGACCTTCGACTAAGGTCTTATATTGGCCACGGCCATAATCTTCGTTGAGCACCTGCTTGTATGCCTTAAAAAAATCCTCGTAGATTTCCTGGCCACGCGTACCCACGGCATAAACCTCATCCGTAGCGGCATCGTATTCCAAGGCGATGGCCGTGAGCGGATGCGTGGCCTGCCCACCCAGCACCTTCGCCCCTTGCGCGGGGTCAAACACGCTGTTGTGGGCACAGCAAACGATCACCCCCGATCGCTCGGCAGCACTGCTCTTCTCCGTGTGGTAGTAGTTAAACAGGTTCGCATCCCCTTTCCTGGGATATTGCATCTGATGCGTACATACCGCACAGAAAGCGACCAAGCCGCCATCGCGGCCGACACCGCCGTTGGCCGGCTTATCCAGGCGCAAGAGTAGAACCGGCGTGCTGTTGTATGGATAGTGGAATACATATTCCTCGCCGACTGCCAGTTGGCTCGCCTTGATCGGCTTGCCTGCCCGATCCATGAGTTTGGCCCGCTTGTATAGAACAGGCTCTGCCGCCAGGGCCGTACCCAACATAGATGGAGACAGCGCCGCCGTGACCGCTGCCGTGCTGCATAGTTTGATAAATCCCCTGCGTTTCATCGCATCTCCTCGTGAAGTTTTGCTCTAACCCAAAACACTGGATCACCACACCCACGCTTACCCCTGCCGGGGAATACCCGGCAGGGGCGGAGATCAGGAGAACATATCCCGATACATGCCCTTGGCCCAATCCTTGGCCGCGATACCGAGGTCCTTGGTTCGCGTGTTATCGACCTTGGCGCGGTCGAAACTGAAGCCCTTGGCTGGGTCGTATTTATAGAAGGCATCGACCTTGATCGCCTCTTCCGGATCGCCATTGACCATCGAATAACAGATGGTGCGCGGGCTTTCCCAAGGCAGATCTTTACCCCTGGATTTCGCCGCGATCAGCTTGCCAAGGAAGCGCCCTTCCGAGTTGGAGGTGTTGCCGCTCTTGGAGAATGGCATGGGGCGCGAATCCCCAGCCACGAACACCCGCTCGTCGCCCTTGACGTGATACTTCAACACATCGATGTTCGCTTCCATCTGCGTATTTTTGGCGACCAAGCCCAAGGTTTCCAGCAAACGCGAGCCGCGGACTCGGGGATAGATGGCTGCGTCAGTGAAGTTATAGGTATCGAACTCGGTCTTTACCGTCTTCGCTGCCAAGTCCACTCCCTTGATCTCGGCAGATGCGACGCGGCGCAGCACGCCCTTGTACAGGTCGTCAAAGGCAGCCTGGAAGCCCTCGGCCTTGATCGTGATATTGGCATTGGCATCGAGCAGCAACACTTCGCCCTTGATCTTGTTCTTCTTGAAATAATGGGCCATCAGACAGGCGCGTTCGTACGGCCCGGGCAGGCAGCGGTAATTGCCGGCCGGCACCGTGAGCAAGAAGGTACCGCCCTCGAACTCCTCGAGCTTGCGCTTGATCGAAAGATGCTCGGAACCCGGCATGAAACCGGCCGGATATTGGGTGCGCAAACGGAACTGATCGGCCGGATCGGACACCCCGATTGCCTCGTAGTTGTAGTCGATACCGGGCGACAACACCAAGTAGTCGTATTTGACATAGCCCTGGTCTGTGTAGACCTGGCGCTTAGTGCGATCCACATCGACCACCGTGGCATTGAAGAAGAGGTAGTTATTATTTTTTGCCGCGTCGAGATAGCTGTGGCTCAGGAACTCCAAGTCCACCAAACCCGCCAGCCACAGATTGCTCATCGGGCAGGACATGAAGCTATTGTTCTTCTCGATCAATACCACATCGAGTTCCGGTGCCTCTTTCTTGACATACTTGGCGACCGACAAACCCGACCAGCCGCCACCGACCACGACCACCCGCTGGCCTTTGGCCTTGGGCAAGACCGCCTCAGTGGCAGTGCGTCCCATGGCATGAGGTGCGGCAGCGGCGGCCGTTTCACTGAGCATCGATCCGGCAACGCCGGCAGTGGCTACGGTTGCGACTGAAGCTCCGCCGATTTTCAAAAAACTGCGTCGACTCAAGTTACTTTCCATCTCCAATCCTCCTAGGGTTTGACAAAAAAGCCCCCTCTCGCTCGATGCTTCGCTACCGGATAACGCACCGGCGCCAAGCTTTATTGAAACCACGCTGCAATTTGGTGAATCAATTGCCCCTTCGTTATCTCCATCCAGATCGCTAGTACAATACTCCTAGTTATTGTTTTTGTGCACTATTTGTCGTTGAAGACATCGCCAAACTCGGCTTGGCACACAACCGGCCCCCAAGGTAGTCTCCCTCTATGCTAAAAATCGTCGATCGCCCTTATTCTGAGCGCGTCGCGCAGGATTTGGCTGCGGCCGGCCAACCTTATCTCATCGCCCGGCTCAATGCGGCACGCGGCGTGCGAAACCCCCATGAGATTCGCCAGCGCTTGGCCGAATTGGAACCGCATGAGCGGCTGCACAATGCCGATGCCGCCGCCGCCCGGCTGGCCGATGCCATTCAGCGTAGAGAAAAACTGCTGGTTGTCGCCGATTACGACGCCGATGGCGCCACGGCCTGCGCGGTGGCCGTGGCCGGCCTGCGTAGCCTCGGGGCCGAAGTCGACTATCTGGTACCCAACCGCTTCGACTACGGCTATGGCCTGTCGCCCGAAATCGTCCGCCTGGCCGTCGAGCGCCAACCCAAGCTGATCCTCACCGTAGACAACGGCATCGCTGCCCATGCCGGCATCGACGAGGCCAAAAGTCTGGGGCTGGAGGTGATCGTCACCGATCACCACCTGCCCGGCGACAGCCTGCCCGATGCCCTGATCGTCAACCCGAATCAGCCCGATTGCGCCTTCCCGAGCAAGCATCTGGCCGGTGTCGGCGTGATGTTCTATTTGCTGATGGCCTTGCGCGCCGAGCTGCGCCGACGCGGGGCCTTCGCCACCCAGTCCGAACCCAACCTCGCCGAACTACTCGACCTGGTCGCACTCGGCACCGTGGCCGACGTCGTGCGGCTCGACGCCAACAATCGCCTCTTGGTGGCGCAAGGCCTCGCCCGCATGCGCAAAGGGCTTATGCGCCCCGGAATCGCCGCCCTGTTCCAGGCTGCGGGCCGTCGGGCCGAACGCGCTTCGGTCTACGACCTCGGTTTCTCGCTCGGGCCGCGACTGAACGCCGCCGGCCGCCTAACCGATATGAGCTTGGGCATCGAGTGCTTGCTCGCGCAGACGGCTTCGGCAGCCCAAAGACTGGCCAGCGAATTGGATCGGCTCAATCGTGAGCGACGCGAGATCGAGGCCGAGATGCAAGCACAGGCCTTGGCCTTGCTCGATGGCATAGCCGTCGCAGATGGCGCCAGCCTATGTCTCTATGAGCCGGGCTGGCATCAGGGTGTGATCGGTCTACTCGCGTCGCGCTTGAAGGAGCGCCATCATCGGCCGACCCTCGTATTCGCCGACGGTGGCGACGGTCTGCTTAAGGGCTCGGGCCGTTCCATCGCGGGCCTGCACCTACGCGATGCGCTCGATCTGGTCGACAAACGCCAGCCCGGACTGATCCTGAAATTTGGCGGGCATGCGGCGGCCGCCGGGCTGACGCTACGTGCTGCCGATTTCACGAGCTTTGCCGATAGCTTCGAGGCCATAGCGAGAGCGCTGTTGTCACCCGCCGACCTGGAACGCATTATCGAAACCGACGGCAGCTTGGCCAGCGAGGACTTCACACTCGATAACGCTCAAGCCATCCAGCACGGGGTCTGGGGCCAGGGCTTCCCACAACCCAGCTTTCATGGTGAGTTCTCGGTCTTGTCGCAGCGACTGGTCGGCGAAAAACATCTAAAGTTGAAGCTCGGCGGCGGCATCGAAGCAGAGGCCATGCTGTTCAACCACGACAGCCCCTTGCCGGATCGCATCCAGGCCGTCTATCGGCTTGAGGTCAACGAATATAACGGCAACCGCAATTTGCAACTCACCTTGGAGCACTGGGCGCCGGCATGAACGACATCATCCATCCATTGTGGCCGTGGTCGGCCTTCATGGTTAGCTTGGCGATTGGGCTGCTCATCGGCCTGGAGCGCGAACGCTCGCCCGCCGCCAAGGCCGGCCTGCGTACGTTCTCGCTGGTTGCTTTGGCCGGCACCCTAGGCGCACTTCTGGCGGAAAAGACCGGCTCGTCCTGGCTGCTCGCCGCCGGCCTGCTGATCTTAGGCGGCATGATGGTGGCCGCCTACCACCGCATGCCGGAAAAAGGCGATCCGGGCACCACCACAATCGCCGCCATCGTCGTCTGCTACAGCCTGGGTGCATTGGTCTGGTACGGCTATATCGAATTGGCCGTTTCGCTGGCCATCTTGAGCACGGTGTTGCTCTATTTCAAGACCGAATTACGTGGCGTCAGCCAGCGCCTGACCCGCACCGATCTGGTCTCCATCCTCCAGTTCGCCGTGCTGTCTCTGGTCATCCTGCCCGTGCTGCCCAACGAGAGCTACGGCCCCTATGGCGTGCTGAACCCGTCGCAGATCTGGTGGATGGTCGTCTTGATCTCGGGCATTTCGCTCGCCGGCTACGCGGCCTTGCGCATTGCCGGCGAGCGCAACGGTACGCTGCTGACTGGCCTGCTGGGCGGCGCGGTTTCCAGCACCGCCACCACCTTAACCTTCTCCCGCAACAGCCGCGACAACCCCGGCATCGCCGGCATCGCCGCCATAGTCATCCTGCTCGCCAACTGGATGGTACTGATCAGGCTAACCATCGTCGTCGCGGTGGTCATGCCCACCTTGCTGCCGCGCCTGGGTATCGTCCTGGCCGGCGGCGGTGCAGCCGGATTGATCGGCATTCTCCTGCTCTGGCGCAGGCTCGAAGAAAAACCAAAGCCACCGATATTGCAAGTCCATAACCCAGCGGAAATCCGCACGGCACTCGCCTTTGGCGGCTTATACGCGGTCATTCTCCTGGTGGCGGCATGGCTCTCCGACTTGGCCGGCAAACAAGGGCTTTACGGGGTAGCGATCGTTTCCGGCCTGACCGATGTCGATGCGATCACGCTGTCCGGTCTGCGCCTATTTGGCCTCGGGACGATTCAGGCCGATCAGGCCATCACGGTGATCCTACTGGCACTGCTATCGAATATCGTATTCAAGACTGCACTGGCGAGCGTCCTGAGCGGGGGGCAATTGGTTCGTACAGTCCTCCCGGGCATGACCATGACTAGCATAGGGTTGATAGGGGCATGGCTTCTACTATGAATTAAGGAGGCTGAGCGTCATTGCTGCAGCAGTCGCTCCGACCAGATCAAGGCGTCGACATGCGCGAAATTCACCTCATCCGGACCAAACCCGTTTTCTGCGGAACAGTGGTTGATGGTGTCCCGGTCGAAGTTCTCGCAGGCAATGGCCAGTTCCAGGTAGGGCGCCAACGGCCCTGCCCGCTTGAGCAAGGCAAAAACAATTTCCTCGGGCAACTTCAGCCCCGCAATCGCTTCCGCCATAGGCATATTCAGCAGCGCATCCAGCATCGACAACAAACCGACGATAAATAAGCCGCCGCGCCTGGGCGGCGCAATCCGGCACTGCCCGAGATTCTCGGTGAAGCGCGCCCGCACCAAAGCATTTCTCAACAGGGACTGCGTTCTCGGATCCGCCGGCTTATCGCCGGAAAACAGCAAGAGGGCAAGCCAGCGATAAAGCTGATCGTGCCCCAAGAACATCACCGCATGCGAAATAGACTGAATGGGGTGCTGCAGCAGCAAGGCGGGCGAATTAATGTAGCGCAACAAACGATAGCTCAACGCCGCATCCGTCTTGAACTTCTCCTCGATCTCGCCGACCTCGGCATGACTGATCACCAAATTGAGCAGCTCCATGATGCGCAAGCGACTACCGTCGAGCTTAGACTCGGTGCTAGGGCGCAGCTCGGCAAAGAAGCTCCCCTGAAAAAAATCGAAGCCAAAGCGGCTGCAGCATTCGTACATTTCATCGCTATCCACGTGCGTCGCCATCAGTTTGGCCAATGGATACATCGCCCGCAGCTTATCGACATGCCGCGCCAGGCTCAGCGTATCGTGCTTTCTGCTATCGATCCGAACATAACGGCATAACGCCGGCGGCAATTTAAGCGCTATCCCTTCATCGGGATCGTCAAGCGCCAGACGAACCCCCATTCGCCCTAGCTCTCCCAACCTGACTTTCATTTCATCGTCCGGCGACTGCAGCCCGGCTGGGGATACAACGACATGGGCCTTGGGCAAAAACTCTATAAATGGGCTGTGTAAGGTCTCGGGTGCCAATGACAAAAGCAACAACAGTTTGTCACTGGTCACCTGTTGCACGTCGCTGTTAAGCGCACACGTCAGCAACATCTCGTCGCGCATCTGCTGCAGGCTTGTCACCCCTGAAACCACTGGCACGGGCACGCTGTCCCGCAACTTGAGTTCATAGCCGGCAAGTCGCTGATTCGCCCCGAAGATCGGCTGGCGGATCAGAAACCGCATCGGCCCTGTTTCAGGCTGAGACGCTCTACCTCCGACACGCGTTGGACCGGCATCGTTCTTCACTAGGCGTAGGTGATGATCAACCATGATGTCCTCGAAATCATTTAACGGGGCTTATTGATCGCCCCTGCGCTGCCTTCATCAGAATGGCGTGGTATTTGACCAGCATGCTGAAGAAGCGGTTGCTGGCCTCGCCAGTCATTCCGGCTATTTCCATGCTGTCGCGCAGGCGTTCAAGCGTACCGGCCAGCGATACCGACAGGCCGTTTCGATCTCGCTGCCAATTGGCCAGGTCCAGCGTAGCCAGCAAGTCGTCCATGACTTCGACCGCCGCCTGCCATTCCGCGCTCCCCTCGCCATGGCGCGAGCCGATGCCGCTCAAGACCGACAGCCGATGCTCGACCAAAAAGGATTCCATGGCCCGAGGGATACGCCGCTTAGACACGGCCATGCGGATCGGTTCGGCATGACACGCCAAATACTCGGTATTAAGGGATGGCGGCCCAGCGTCCGCATCGCTGGCACACCACCGTTGCCAGGCAGTTAAGAAATCCGGTCGCGGTGAGCCGCTAAGACCGTCAACCAGCGAGTGCATTCGCGCCAACCTCGCCGCGCTGTGTTCATCCTTGGCCTGGTGCCTATCGGCAGCTTGCACCCAGGCACCGAACAGGCGTTGGGCTGGATGCGCCAAATCGTCGATCAAGCCTTCCTGGTCGTGTAGCACCGCCTTGAGCATCGGCCATTGCAAATAGCCGAAGACTTCGCGATACGCCGAATCCAGGTCGGTACGGATGAACACCCCGTCGAACAATACCGCCAGCCAATTGAGCAATACCTTATCGCTTGCGCCTAGAACAGACTGCATCCTCTGTTCGACCTCACGCGCCAAGTTCGCACCTGCATTCAGCAAGGCACCGATCTCTAGGCCGTAGCCGTTCCGGTCACTGTCAGTCTGCAAGGCATCCAAATGCCATAGCAGCGGACGCATAGGCGCATCGACATGACTATCCGACGCTGTTGCCTTGCGTCGCGCAATCCAATCCCGGCATGCCCCGGCTATCGCACTACTGTCTGTCTTGTCGATGGCACCACCCTGCATTCGCGGCAGCACACCGCGCTCGATCATGGCCTGGTTGAGCGCCTGATAGACCCCGCGCACATTACCGGGAAGGTATTCGATCACGCCAGGCAACAAGTGCTGGCGGAGGCTCAATGGCATACCGATAGTCTTGAGGGCAGCCATCATGGCCTGCCCGATCTGGCGCGGACCAAAAGGCAGCTCGCGATGCGAGGCGGACCCCAACTTGTATTCGAAACGTCGATTCAGGCTATACAGCTCGCTGCTACATGCAGTGCCGATGGCCGCCGCGATCGCCTCGGGTGCAGTGAAATCATGATGCTCGTCCTCCAGCATAAGCCCCACCTGGAGAAAGCCGGAACGCGGCATAGTTGCCGCCGCACGTAAACGAGACTTGCCCGACATCTGCTCGGCGAGGTGTTCATGGAAACTGGCCATCAATTCGTCGTTGCGATTGCGCAGTGCATACCGCACCTGCTCGGGTGCGTCGTCCAGCAGGCCGGCTTGGTTGGAGAAATCGGCAAGGATGTCGGTCAGGCACTGGGAAACAGCGATAGGCAGGCATGCCAGAGCAAACTCTTGGCACTCGGCAAAGAAATCGCCAGCCGATCCTGAATCGGCCTGTTTCGATACGCTGTTTGAATCCTGCATGCCCTCGCTCCCGACCTCTGGGCAGCCAATGGCGGCCTATCGGTCACGATGACGTCGTCATCACGGTTAGGGCAGACGCAGGAACGGGTCTAGGCAGAGGGCCTAGCGAGCAGAAGACGCGCAGCGTCGAGCGCTGCACACCTAGCGGCCCCGCTGTCATAGGGTTTCCCCCTTAGACCGGAAACTTTGCGTCCCCGCCTTTCGACGGGTTTGCCCTGGTTAGGTTGGCGGGAGTGGCTCCCGCACGGCGCTATTTATCCTCGGCCCCCGGTACCTTGTCAAGGGCCGACTGGCATCGACGCGGCGTCAGCCCTTGATGCAGACCTTGGGCCGGAGGAAGGCCACGCGCCGGGCCAGGCCGGCCTTCTCCGTCGCCTCGGCCACCAGGTCGACGTCCTTGTATGCGCCGGGCGCCTCTTCCGCCGCGCCGCGCATGGACTTGGTGCGAATCAGGATACCCTGGCCCTTGAGTTGCTCGATCAACTCCCGGCCATGCCAGCGCTTGAGCGCGGCGTTGCGGCTCATGGCCCGGCCGGCGCCGTGGCTGGCCGAGGACCAGGCCTTGCGCTCGCCCTCGGCGGTGCCGGCCAGCACATAGGAGCCGGTGCCCATGCTGCCACCGATGATCACCGGTTGGCCCACGGCCCGGTATTCGGCCGGCAGCGCCGGGTGATTCGGGCCGAAGGCGCGGGTCGCGCCCTTGCGGTGGACATAGAGCAGGCGTTCCTTGCCCTCGACCGGATGCTTCTCCAGCTTGCAGGTGTTGTGCGAGACATCGTACAGCGTGGCGAGATGGCTGCCGGGGATGAACTGGGCGAACACCTCGCGGGTGAGGTGGGCGAGTATCTGCCGGTTGGCCAGGGCCACGTTGATCGCAGCGTTCATCGCGCCCAGGTATTCCTGGCCTTCGGGCGAGTTGATCGGGGCGCAGGCCAGCTCTCGATCCGGCAACTGGATGCCGAGCCGGCCCGCCGCCTTGGCCAGGCTGACCAGGTAATCGGTGCCGATCTGATGGCCCAGGCCGCGCGAGCCGCAGTGGATGGAGACCAGGA
>JAJZTS010000012.1:45533-51948 GCA_021848725.1 Pseudomonadota bacterium | reverse complement strand
AGCGGCAACAAACTCGTGCCGTTATTGAGCAGCGGCCTCTACTGGACGATCCTGGTCAACGGCACCAAGACCCATGTGATCACCGGCCCGAAATCGATCTCATCGAGCGCCACGCCCGGCAAATCCGCAGGCAAGTACATGAGTGGCCTGATCGCGCTGTACAGCGACCTCGGCGCGCAGTCGCTGCGCGGCGTCTACCTGCCCTAAACCGCTCGGTTCGGGCACATCGAAAGCCCCCCTACCCAACGATGTGCCTCTTCCCCGGTCATGCGACCGGGGTTTTTTATTGTCATCGCGCAACGCCTTCATAGCTCTTTTCAAGTTTGTGCCCAGCCGACATGGGCTATAGTCTGCACCAGCAACCCGGCCACCCCTCGTGGCCTGAGTTCGTTGCTTTCGACAATACAAACCCAATAAATCAAGGAGGTATAAATGGCTACGCAATTCAACGTCACCATGAACGTGGAGGACATGCAGGGCAAGACCGTCCTGGTCTTCCTCAAGCCGCAGAACCCGCAGCGCAACTACATGATCCATGCCTGGCAGGTGCTCACCGGCTCGGCCGGCGCAACCGAATCGTTCATGTACGAAGCGACCATCTCGACCGACGTGACCAGCAACAACGACCGCAATACCATCGTCTCCGGCCGGCAAACCGTGCAGCCGGGCCAGTTGCTGTCGGCGATCAGCCCCAACGGCCTGTCACCCATGTTGCAACTCGCCCCCGCCTCGCTGGCCGAGGCCAAGTTGACGCCCACCCAATGCGGCGTGATCAACCAGACCAACCCGTTCATCCAGTTCAACAGCAACTGGTATGTGTACGACAAACCGGTGGTGACCATGCCCTATGTCGACGCCAACATGACCGTGAGCTTCGAATGTCAGTTTGGCAATTTCTACTTCATGGTGGCCTCGCCGCCCCTATCCGGCCAGACCTATATCGTGCAGAACTTCTCGGACATGACCGAGTACGTGATGCCGACCACCGCCACCGAAGTGGACGTGGCCCTGACCAAGAACCAGGGCCTGTGGACCTTCGACTTCGACGCGAAATAGGCCACACGCCGGGTGGCCCGCCGCCCGGCAAGGCCAGCGCGGCCTAGGGGGCCAGCCTGGGCCCGGCCGGTCTGCTATAGTTCTGCCCTCTGCGAGCACACACGGCCAGTCATCGAATCATGCACGTCTCCATCGTCATCCCGATCTACAACGAATTCGACAACCTGCCCGACTTGGTCGAGCAAGTGGAAAAGGCCATGGCCCCGAGCGGTACGGTCTGGGAGTTGCTGTGCGTCGACGACGGCTCGCGCGACGGTTCCGACCGCCGCTTGGCGGAGCTGGCCGAGACCCGGCCCTGGCTGAGGCCGCTGTTCCTGAATCGCAACTACGGCCAATCTACCGCCATGCAGGCCGGCTTCGACGCCGCGCAGGGCGAGGTGATCATCACCCTGGACGGCGATCTGCAGAACGACCCGGCCGACATCCCGCGCCTGCTGAAGGAATTGGCCGATCACCCCGAGATCGACATCCTGTCCGGCTGGCGCAAGGACCGGCAGGACCGCACCTTGTCGCGCAAAATTCCGTCGCGCATCGCCAACGCCCTGATCTCCAAGGTCACCGGCGTGTCGCTGCACGACTACGGCTGTTCGCTCAAGCTCTATCGGCGCGAGGCGCTGGAGAACGTGAAGATCTACGGCGAGCTGCACCGCTTCGTGCCGGCCCTGGCTGCCCAGTTCGGCGCCCGGGTCATGGAGCTGCCGGTCAACCACCGCGCCCGCACCCGCGGCGTGTCGAAGTACGGCATCGACCGCACCATCCGCGTGCTGCTCGACCTGCTCTGGGTCAAGTTCCTGCTGCGTTTCATCCATCGCCCGATGCACGCCTTCGGCAGCGTCGGCGCCGTGATGCTGCTGCCTGGCCTGGCGATGCTGGCCTATCTGGCCGGCCTGAAGTTGTTCGCCGGCGCCGACATCGGCCACCGTCCCTTGTTGCAGCTCGGCATGATGCTGACCCTGATGGGCGCGCAGTTCATCGGCATGGGCCTGTTGGGCGAAATGCTGACCCGCATCTATCACGAGCCGGCCGGGCAGAAGCAGTACATCCTGCGCGACGCGCCGCGTCGTTATGGCCACCGGGCCAGCGCTGAATAAGCTCGCCATGGTCCGGGCCTTCACTTGGGGCCTTTTGCTGGCAGCACTCGCCAGCTTTTTCGCCGGCCTCGCCTCGGTGCCCCTGTTCGATCTCGACGAGGGCGCCTTCTCCGCCGCCACCCTGGAGATGTTCGAGCGCGGCGATTTCCTTGCCACCTACCTCAACGGCGTACCCCGTTACGACAAGCCCATCTTGAGCTACTGGCTGCAGGCCGCCTCGGCCTGGGCCTTCGGCTTCAACGAATTTGCCTTGCGTCTGCCATCGGCCCTGGCCGCCGTGGCCTGGGCCCTGCTGGCCTACCGCTTCGCTGCCCGGCTGTATGACCGCGACACCGCGCTGAACGCGGCCATCGTGACCGCCACCGCCGTAGGCGTGAGCTTCATCGGCCGTGCCGCCACCGCCGACGCGCTGCTCAACGCCGCGCTCGCCGCGACCGTGTTCGCGCAATTCCTCTGGCTCAAACAGGGCCGCACCCACGACCTCTACTTTGCCTGGACCGGCATGGCCTTGGGTTTCCTGACCAAGGGGCCGGTGGCCATCGCGATTCCTTTGCTGACTGCGCTGCTGTATCTGGCCAGCCGCGGCGAATGGCGCCGCTTCCTCGGCCTGGTTACGAACAAGCGGGCCTGGCTGATCTTCATCGCCATCGCCTTGCCCTGGTACCTCGCCGTCACCTTGGTCAAAGGACCGGGCTTTATCGAGACCTTCTTCCTCAAGCACAACGTCGGCCGCTTTGCCGGCGCGATGGAAGGCCACAGCGGCGGGCCGTTCTATTACCTGCCCGTGCTGCTGGTCGCCACGTTGCCCTATTCCGGCCTGCTGCTGAGCTTGGCTAGAAAATGGCGCGAACACTGGCGCGACGATTTCGGCCGCTATGCGCTGATCCTGCTCGGCTTGGTCTTCGTCCTGGTCTCGTTCTCGGCCACCAAACTGCCGCACTATCTGCTCTATGGCCTGTCCGCCTTGCTGGTGCTGCTGGCCCATGAACTGCGCGATGCGCGCAGCCGTTGGCTGCTGCTGCCCGCCCTGCTGACCTTCGCCACACTATATTTCCTGCCCGACCTGCTGACCGCCGAACAGGATCAGGCCAAGCCGTATTACCAGTCCCTGCTCGCCGACATCGACCACCACTTCGGCCAGGCCTATCGCATCTACTTTGCGGCCGCCGCCGGCGCGACTGCCTTGCTCATGGCCTGGGGCCGCATCGCCGTCGGCTTGCGCCTGACCGCGCTGGCCATGAGCTACGGCCTCGCCTTGGTGCTGCTGCCGGCCGTCGGCAACCTGTTGCAAGGGCCGGTCAAGGAGGCCGGCCTGCTTGCGCGCCACCTCGACACGCCGGTCGTCATGGACGGCATCAACAACCCGAGCTTCAGCGTCTATGCCGGTCGCGTGGTCGAACGCCGCACGCCGCTGCCGGGCGAGGCGGTGTTCACCGTCACCCCGCATCTGGCCGACTTGCCGCCCTATGACATCATCTATATCCGCAAGGACATCGCCTTGGTGAGGCTGCAGAAATGACGGGATCGATGCGGGTCTGGCTCGTCCCCGCCCTCGCCTTGTTCGGCCTGGCCGCGCTCTACTTCGGCCCCGGCAATCCGGCCACGTTCCTCGCGGTCAATCACGCCGCCGCCGCGTTGCCGGCCGCGCTTTGGGCCAATCTGACGGCCGTGGGCGACACCCTGGTCGCCTTCGCACTGCTCTTGCCTTTCGCCCGGCGCCGGCCGGACATCGCGGCGGCGGTGTTGCTGGCCGTCTTGCTCACTTTGGCCTATGTGCATGGGGTCAAGTATCTCGCGGCCATGCCGCGCCCGGTCGCCGTGCTCGACCATGCCGCCTTTACCGTGATCGGTCCCGCGCTAAAGGCCGGTGCCTTTCCCTCCGGTCACACCGCGACGGTCTTTGCGCTGGTGGCGCTGCTCGGCGCGCAGCTGCCGTGGCGGCAACTGACGCCGTTGCTGCTGCTCGCCGCGCTGGTCGGCATCTCGCGCATCGCGGTCGGCGCGCACTGGCCGGCCGATGTGTTGGCCGGTGCCGCCGGCGGCTGGCTGGCCGGTTTGGCCGGCACCGCCTTGGCACAGCGTTGGCAGGTGCTGCATCACCGCGCGCTGTGCCGTGCGGTGCAGGCCTTCTTGATCGCCGGCACGGTCTGGCTGTTCACCGGCTACGACAGCCATTACCCCGATGCCCGGCGTTTGGAGCAGGCCGCCGCCTTCGCCGGCATCGTGCTGTTCTTTCGGCCCGTGCAGGAAAAGACGCGCGATGACTGAGCAACGACGCTATGGCCTGCGGCTCGGGCTGATCCTGCTGGCGCTGATCGCCTACCGCATCGTCGCCGCCCAACTGGTGCAACTCGAACTCTATGGCGACGAGGCCTATTACTTTGGCTGGGCCCAATCGTTGGAGTGGGGCTATTACTCCAAACCGCCGATGGTGGCTTGGTTGATCTGGCTTGGCAGCCATCTCTGCGGCGAGGCCGAGGGCTGCCTGCGGCTCGGCGCCGCGCTGCTTTACCCGGCCACCGCCTGGCTGCTCTACCTGCTCGGCAGCCGCCTGTTCGCGCCGCGCGTCGGTTTTTGGGCCGCGCTGACCTATGTCACCCTGCCGATGGTCTCGCTCGGCAGTTGGTTCATCACCACCGATGCCGCCTTGCTGTTTTTCTGGACCCTGGCCCTGTATAGCTTGATCCGCGCCCTCGACGGCAACCATTGGCGCGATTGGCTCTTGCTCGGCCTCGCCCTCGGCCTGGGCGGTCTGTCGAAATACAGCATGGTCTTCTTCGGCGTCGGCGGCCTCGCCCTACTGGCGCTGAATGCCGAGACTCGGCGGCAACTGAAAAATCCCCGGCTGCACGCCGCCATCGCGTTGGCCTGCCTGATCTTTTTGCCCAATCTGCTCTGGAATGCGCAGCACCAATTCGTCAGCCTCGAGCACACGGCGGAGATTTCGCGCCTGGATCGGGCATTGTTCCACCCGGACAAGTTGGCGGAATTTCTCGGTGCGCAGTTTGTCGTGCTCGGCCCGATCCTGTTCGCGGTCTTCGCCCACCTCGCCATGCGTCGCGGCCCGCACCTGGTTTCGGATCACCGCTATGTGCTCTTATTCGCCTTCAGTGCGCCGGTGCTGGCCTTGTTCATCTTGCTCGCCTTCCTCACCCATGCCTTCGCAAACTGGGGAGCGATGGCCTATCCGGCGGCCACCTTGCTGGTCACGGCTTGGTGGCTCGCGCGCAATCGCTTGCATTGGCTGAAAGTCGCGATCGCCGTCAATGTCGCGATCATGCTTGGCCTCTACCACTATCACGCCCTGGCGGGCATGGCCGGTATCGAGCTGACGCGCAAGAGCGATCCCTATTCGCGCGTGAGCGGCTGGCGCGCGCTGGGACAAGAGGCCGGCAAACTATTGGCCGCACACCCCACGGCCCGGCTCGTTTCCGACGACCGCAAGCTGCTGGCCGAGCTGATCTACTATGTGCGACCGCACCCCTTCGATGCCTTGATCTACAATCCGAGCGGCCTGATCGGCGACCAATATGCGCTGAAACACGACCTCAAGCTGGCGCCGCAGGGCGAATTCATCTTCATCGGCGAGCATGCCGATGCCGCGCGGCTCGCCCGCGAATTCGCCGAAGTGGAGCCGCTGGGCACGCTCCGCATCCCGCTCTACCGCAATTACGCGCGCACGGCCGAGGCCTATCGACTGCGCGATTTCAAGGGCTACGCACCATGACCTGGCTACGCCGGCATCCCCTGTACGCCTCTTTCCTGGCCTTTGGCCTGCTGTTCCTGCTCGTGCCGGAAATCGACTTGTGGGCAAGCGGCTTGTTCTATCGCGTCGGCGACGGTTTCTTTCTCGCGCCGCCCTTGAATCCCATCCACAAGGCGGTACCGCTGCTCTCCACCGCCATCGTGGTCACGCTGTGCGCCGCTTGGCTCATCGCCTCGCTCGTTTCTGCCGCGCAGTCGCTGCGCAAGGGCCTGATCTATCTGCTGCTGGTCGCCTTGCTCGGCCCCGGCCTGCTGGTGAATACCCTGTTTAAAGACCACTGGGGCCGCGCCCGCCCGGCGCAGGTGGAGAACTTCGGCGGCGACAAGGCCTTCTCGCCGGCCTGGGTGCCCGGCACACAATGCCAACGCAACTGCGCCTTCGCCTGTGGCGACGCCTCGGTCGGTTTCTTTTTCCTAGCGCCCGCCTTCATCCTGGCGAAGCGCCGCCGCGCCTGGCTGGCGGTGGGCCTCGCCGCCGGCGGCCTGCTCGGCCTGATGCGCCT
>JAJZTS010000012.1:0-45433 GCA_021848725.1 Pseudomonadota bacterium | reverse complement strand
CCTTCGCCTGTGGCGACGCCTCGGTCGGTTTCTTTTTCCTAGCGCCCGCCTTCATCCTGGCGAAGCGCCGCCGCGCCTGGCTGGCGGTGGGCCTCGCCGCCGGCGGCCTGCTCGGCCTGATGCGCCTAGCGCAAGGCGGCCATTTTCTGAGCGACGTGATCTTCGCGTTTTACATCGTGTATTTCGCCGCCTGGCTGCTCCATCGTTTGCTTTATGGCAAACCCACCGAACCATGATGGCGACCCCGGCCGCAAATATCCCTGATTAGCGCCGGGGCATACCCCGCCAAGATCGGTCTTACGAGTAAAATGTGTACTCTTTTCCGTTTGATCCGATCATGAAGCAGTCACTCACCGAACTCTTCCAGCGCCGTTTCGCCTGTCACCTGTTTCAGCCCGAACGCGCCATTCCGGCCGCCGACCTTGAATACATCCTCGAGGCCGGCCGTCTGTCGCCATCGTCCTTCGGCTTGGAACCCTGGAAGTTCGTCGTCGTGCAATCGCATGACCTGAAGCTCGCGCTGCAGACCGCCTGTTTCCAACAAGCCCAGGTCGGCACGGCGAGTGCGGTGATCGTGATCCTGGCCAAGCTGGCCGAGCTGTCGCCCGACAGTGAATACGCCCAGCGCCTATTGGCGCGTGAATATCCGGGCGACCAATACGCTATGGCGCTGGCCAATTACCGCAACTTCTGCGCCGCGACCGATCTGCGCGCCTGGAGCGTGACCCAGTGCCACATCGCTGCGGCCAATATGATGACCGCGACCACGGCGCTCGGCCTCGATTCCTGCGCCATCGGCGGTTTCCTGCCGGATCAGGTGAAACAGGTCCTGCATATCGACTCCGCCCGGTACGAGGTCGCCCTGGTCCTACCCATCGGCTATTGCACCGAAACGCCGCACGAAAAACGCCGGCTGCCGTTGGCCGATCTAGTCGACTACCGCTGATGTCCGATGTTCGCAACGTCCATGCCGCGGCCCTTGCCGTGCTGGCCGAGCGCGACATCGAGACGAAGCTGAAGGGCGCCGAACGGCTCTGGACCGACTGGAAGGCCGGCCAGCTCGCGGCGGCCGATTCTGCCGCAGCCATCCCGCACGATCTCGCCGGCCGGCCCGAACGGCCGCCTTTGGTGCCGCCCAACCAACTGGCCAAGCGCACGTTGCGCGACCGCGCAGGCCACGCCGCGCTGATCCATGCCCTGGCCCATATCGAATTCAACGCAATCAACCTGGCGCTCGACGCCGTCTGCCGTTACCCCGGCCTGCCCGACGAGTTCTACCGCGACTGGCTGCAGGTGGCCGCCGAGGAGGCCGACCACTTCGGCCTGCTGCGCGACCACTTGCGCACGCTCGGTTACGACTACGGCGACTTCCCCGCCCACGACGGCCTGATGCAGATGGCGCGCGACACCGCCGACGACCCGCTGGCGCGCATGGCCCTGGTGCCGCGGCTCTTGGAAGCACGCGGCCTGGATGCCACGCCGGCGATCCAGCAGAAACTGCGCGGCTATGGCGATGCCAGGGGCGCGGCCATCCTCGACATCATCCTGCGCGACGAGGTCACGCACGTCGCCGCCGGCGACCGCTGGTTCCGCCACTTCTGCGACTTGCGCGGCCTTGAGCCCGAGACGGCCTATCGTGAGTTGCTGGCGCGACACCAAGCGCCGAAGTTGCGCCGGCCGGTTAACACCGCCGCCCGGCTGCGCGCCGGTTTCAGCGCGGCGGAGTTGGATAGCTTGCTAGGGCAGGGCTGAGGCAGCGTCGAGCAAGACATCGGCGCCACAGGCCGGGCGTATGGCCGCAGCCGGCAAGGTGACGCCCCCCCGCCAGGCTTTCACCGCTTCGCGCTTGCCTGCCCCCGCTACCAGGAACAGCACGACCTCGGCCCGGCTCAGCCTTCGGGCCGACAGGCTGACCCGTTCCGGCGGCGGTTTCGGCGCATCGAACACGGCCAGGACATCCGGCGCATCGATGGCCTCGCCCCAGTCGTGGCCGGGAAACAGGCTGGCGGTGTGGCCGTCCTCGCCGATGCCGAGCAAGACCAGATCGAACGCACCGATAGCGCCGAGTTCCCGGCCATAACTTTCGGCGGCGGCCGCCGCCCCCCACTCGGCCGGGATGACGTGAATGTTCTGCGGAGGGATAGCCACTTGGGACAGCCAGGCCTCCTGTGCCATGCGGCTGTTGCGCTCGGGATCGTTCGGCGGCAGGCAGCGCTCGTCGCCGAACCAAACCTGCCAATGCGCCCAGTCGTGCTGTTCCTGGGCGAGTTGCTCGTAGACCTTGCGCGGCGTGCCGCCGCCGGCCAGCACGACGTGGAACACCCCCCGTTCCCGCAGCGCCCGTGCCCCGGCCGCCTGGACGTAGGCCACGGCCTGGCGCAGCCAGTCCGCCTCGCCTTGTGCCACATGCCAACGTGTTTCCATAGCTCCCCCCTCCCTTGAACGGGTAAAATTACACCCTTTTTGCGACAGGGTCAGCCATGACGCCGGTTTTAATCTTCGACATCGAAACCATCCCCGACATCGAGGGGTTGCGCCGCCTGTACGACGTGAGCCCGGACACCACGGATCACGACGTCGGCGAAATGGCCCTGCTGTTCCGCCGACAGAAGACCGGCTCCGACTTTTTGCCGCTGCATCTGCATCGCGTGGTCACCATCTCCTGTGCCCTACGTGCCAAGGACGGCTTCAAGGTGTTCTCGCTGTCCGAGCCCGATGCTTGCGAGGCCGAGATCGTCCAGCGCTTCTTCGACGGCATCGAGAAATACACGCCACAGATTGTGTCCTGGAACGGCGGCGGTTTCGACCTGCCGGTGCTGCACTACCGCGCCATGCGCCACAAGGTCAGCGCCCCGCGCTATTGGGACATGGGCGAGGACGACAAGGAGTTCAAGTGGAACAACTACATCAGCCGCTACCACACCCGGCACCTGGATCTGATGGACCTGCTGGCGCTGTACCAGCCGCGCGCCAATGCGCCACTGGATGAGCTGGCCAAGCTGTTCGGCTTTCCCGGCAAGCTGGGCATGGACGGCAGCAAGGTGTGGGACGCCTACCAGGCCGGCCAGATCGCGGCGATCCGCGACTATTGCGAGACCGACGTGGTGAATACCTATCTGGTCTACCTGCGTTTCCAACTCCTACGCGGGGCACTGACCGACGCACAGTACGAGCGCGAACTGCAGGTGGTGCGCGACACCCTGACCGGCATCGGTGCCGAGCACTGGCAAGAATTCCTCGCGGCCTGGCAGGCGTGAGGCAGCACGCCAGCCATCCGTAGGGTGCGTCATACGCACCAAAACCGGTGCGCAAAGCGCACCCTATGCAACTGTGGTGATCAACCCAACATGAACGAACCGTTGTACATCGAATCCCTCGACCACGAGGGGCGTGGCGTCGCGCATCTCGACGGCAAGGCGATCTTCGTCGAAGGCGCCCTGCCGGGCGAGCTGGTCATCCACTCCAGCTACCGCAAGAAACCGGCCTACGAGCAGGCCCAAGTCACGCAAATCGTCAAGGCCAGCCCCAACCGGGTGGCGCCGCGCTGTCGCTGGTTCGGCATCTGCGGCGGCTGCTCGCACCAGCATCTGCACGAATCGGCCCAAGTGGCGGCCAAGCAGCGGGTGCTGGAGGATTGCTTTGCCCACATCGGCAAGGTCGCACCGGAGACTATGCTGTCGCCCATCCACGGCCCGGCCTGGGGCTACCGCACCCGCGCCCGGCTGTCGGTGCGCAACGTGATCAAGAAGGGCGGCGTGCTGGTCGGCTTCCACGAAAAGCGCAGCAGCTATGTCGCCGACATGACCAGCTGCGAGGTGCTGCCGCCGCAGGTCTCGGCCCTGCTGCCGCTGTTCCGCGAACTGGTCGCCGACCTGTCCATCCGCGACCGCCTGCCGCAGATCGAACTGGCCCAGGGCGACAAGGTGACCGTGCTGGTGCTGCGCATCCTCGAGCCGCTGTCGGCCGCAGATGAAGTGAAGGTGCGCGCCTTCGCCGCTATGCACGGCGTGCAATTTTGGCTGCAACCGAAAGGGCCGGATACGGCCTATCCCTTCCACCCGCTCGATGCGCCGGAACTGAGCTACAGCCTGCCCGAATTCGATCTGGTCATGCCATTCAAGCCGACCGAGTTCACCCAGGTCAACCACGGCATCAACCGCATGTTGGTGCGCCGCGCCATGCGCATGCTCGACGCCAAGCCGGGCGAACGCATCGCCGATTTCTTCTGCGGCCTGGGCAACTTCACCCTGCCCATTGCCCGCTCGGGCGCGCAGGTGCTGGGCATCGAGGGCAGCCAGGGCCTGGTCGAGCGCGCCGTCGAGAACACCAAGCGCAACAGCCTGGCCGACAAGGCCGAGTTCCGCGTCGCCGACCTGTTCCAGATGACACCGGAGAGCTATGCCGCACTGGGCGCGTTCGACAAGCTGCTGATCGACCCGCCGCGCGACGGCGCCATCGAACTGGTGAAGTCGCTGCCGGAGCAGGGCAGCCCGCGCCGCATCGTCTACGTTTCCTGCAGCCCGGCCACCCTGGCCCGCGACGCCGCCGTGCTGGTCCACCAGAAGGGCTACACGCTGAAGGCCGCTGGGGTCGCCAACATGTTCCCGCACACCGCGCACGTGGAGAGTATTGCCCTATTCGAGCGCTGATGGGCAGAACACCCTCGGCGCCTCACTTCTCCACGATCTTAAAGGCCCATTCCGAGCCTTTGTCTTCCCAGAAGGCCAACTGCAGCCAGAGCATAGCCATGGCCTCGACGTATCGCGCATTACTCAAGGCACCGCAATCCTTGGGCACATAGCCTGTCGCCTCGATCAGCTGCCGCGCGGCCTGCTTGGCCTCGTCGTGATCGCTGCAGTAAAACACTTGCGCCGGCTCGCCGCTAGCGGAAGGCGTTGGAAAATTATCGGCAGTGATGGCATTGAACGCCTTGACCACCTGCGACTCGGGAAGCTGGGCCGAGACCCGCTCCGCAGCCGAGTCGGCGCCACCAACGACCAAATAAGAGATATCGGGGGACAAGGGATTCGTCATATCGACGACGATCTTTCCCTTCAGCGGATTCGCCAACGTCTGCAGCAGATCCAGGGCATAAGCCCATGGAACTGCAATCAGCACAGTATCCGATGCCGCCGCCGCATCGGGGTAGGTTGTGACCGTGATGTTTTCGAACTCGGCATATTTCCCTTTGTTCGCATCAGGATCGCGCGATCCATAGACGATGTCCCAACCGGCCGACGCCAATTGGCGGCCGACCGCGCTCCCCATTTTTCCCGTACCGAGGATCGATACTTTCATCGCCGACCTCGCCCTTACTGATGGATGACTTGGTCGCGCAGCGAGAACAGCAGGCCCAACAGTTCATTCTTTTCTTGTGCCCCCACGTCGTTCTTATCCAGGGCCCGCATGACGTCGTCGATCACCGCCATGAACTCGCGATGGGTAATATTCATCGTGCGATGGGCATCCAGCATGTTTTTGCCGCTGTAGTCGACCGGGCCGCCCGTGCCCCAGCACACGAATTCATTGACCATCGCCTTCACCTTCTCGGCATCGCTGTTGGCATAACGCGTCGCAACATCGGGATTGCTGACATGGTTTAGCCAAACATCCTCGGTGATTTGGGCGATCTTATCTTTGCCACCGAGACGATCAAACAGGCTTTTTTCTTGCTGACTCATGGTTACTCCTTCAATGTCGTTGTCAATAAATCAAAAAAATACTTCTGCTGCGTTTAGGCCTTATTGAATTGCCGTGTAATAAGCCTTTTCAGTCAGCGCCATGCCATCGCCATGACTTAGCGACGGTGGCATCGCGCGAACGATATCCTGGTATCGCTTCGTGAGTTGAGCCGTAATCGGACCGACACTGCCGTCACCGATTGCCTGGCCATTGACGGAGATGATGGGGGCCACCTCATAGGCGGTTCCTGTCAGGAAAACCTCGTCGCCGTCCAGTAGCTCGTCTGGTTTGATGCGAGACTCCATCACGGTATAGCCGCTGATTTTGGCCAGCGTAATAATGGTGTCTCGGGTAATCCCCTCCAGCGCAGAGGTTGTGAATGGGGTGCGCAGCACACCGTCCTTGACCACAAATAGATTGGCGGCCGTAGCCTCGGCCAAATGGCCCTCATCATCCAACAGCAATGCCTCGTCGTAGCCATTCGCTTTGGCGCTGGCATAGGCACTGTAGGAATTCAGGTAGTGCCCCGCCGCTTTGGCTTGCACGAGAGTCGGACTGGAAAATACTCGTCGGTGCTCAGCGAGCATGGCGCGAATACCAGGCATGGACTGCCCGAAATAGCTTGGCCATTCCCAGGCCGAGATCATGAGATGCACCGGGTTACGCTTTCCCTGTGCCTTTACATCCAAGCCCATGGAACCTTCGCCAAGAAAGACCAAAGGCCTTATATAGGCATCGAGCAACTCATTTGCTTCAAGCACGCGATTGACCGCATTACAGACCTCGGCCGGCTCATAAGGAATATGCATATCGAGTGCCTCGGCCGAACGAAAAAGTCGCAGGACGTGATCTTCCAAACGAAATGCCGAGAAGCCATCTTCGGTTCGATAACTCCTTATACCTTCGAATACGCCGGTTCCATAATGCAAGGTGTGGCTCATTACCGAAATACGCGCCTCGTGACTCGGATATGTTTTTCCATCCAACCAGATTTGCATATGTCCTCCCATTACAGAGTGTTGATATATTCCTGCCACTGCCGGGAACCTTCTTTTTTCATTCCCATTGGCGGCGTCAACGACGGATCGACGTCGACTTGGATTACCGTAGGCCCATCCAAACGCAGCCCTTCTTGGATAATCGCCGAAAGATCCTGCCCCGGCCGATAGCGAATGCCATAGGCCCCTAGCGAACGGGCAAACCCGGCAAGATCGTAATTTTCCAGCGTCGCGGAACGGGTCTCGGTGCCGGAGCGCAACTCGTAGTGGATCATCCCAAGTTGCTGGTTGGCATTGACGATCCAAACGATCGGCAACTTCAGATCGGCTGCGGTCGCAATTTCGTTTCCGTTCATAAGGAAACAACCGTCGCCCACCATCGCGATCACATCATGATCCGGATTGGCCAGCTTGGCTCCGACTGCGCCTGCTGTCACATGCCCCATGCTGGCCGATCCCCATACGCTGACGAAGCTGCGGCCGGCTCTCTCCGGCAAATGGTGGGTAGCCCACAACAATATCGAGTTCGAATCGGCCATGACGATGGATTGCTCGCCGGCCACCTGATCGACGGCGCGAATGATCTCCACCGGGGAGGGCCCGGTTTCTGAGCGATGCATCGACGGCGCCGGGAATGGCCATTTTCCCTGTTGGCTATATTTCGATAGCCAATTTTTCCGTTCCAAGGAAATGTCCTGGCTCGCTGCCTTTGCTTCGCGCAACAGGCTTTCTGAAAATTTATCGCCGTCGGCCGTAATCCCAATATCCGCCGGATAGATCCGTCCAATGGCACAGGGATCGATATTGACCTGAATCATCGTCCCAGCGGGACATAACGCATTATTCCAACTATTGGTCGCATAGCTCCCGAAGCCTGCGCCAACCGTCAAAACCACGTCGAAACTATTGTCGTTGAACAGCTGATCGACCACGGGCGTGCTCGATATGCCCATGCTTCCCAACAAGGCAGCGGTGATTCTGGGCATTCGTTTTCCCTTCGCCCGCGGCGTCGTGATCACCGGGATATGCAGCATCTCACCAATCACGCACAGCTTGCTTGCTGCGGCATCGCTCGCGCCGCTTCCATACAGAATGAGTGGTCGTTTGGCCGACTTTAGCAAGCCGAGTACGCGAGCGATATCTTCGTTGCTGGGCGCCGGCGAATGTGAAAGATATCGGGCTCGATCCCACAATTCAGGCGTTATCTGCTTGTGCCATAAGTTCCGTGGGATCGCGATGTGCACGGGCCCGGGGCGACCGGATAGGGCCGTTGCCAGCGCGTTACGCAAGCGGAATTGCAAGTTCTTCTCGGATACGATGACCTCTGAGCTCTTGCAAATAGAACGGAAAATTTGCGTGGTATCCACGCCCGTGTAGGGACTCGATTCCTGAAAATCCCCGCGCCCCCATGCCTCGATCGAATTCATGCCGGTGATTACCAGCATAGGGATCGAATCGACATAAGCCGCAGCCACGCCGGTAATTAAATTTGTTGCACCAGGCCCTGTCGTAGCGCAACAAACTCCAATCTTGCCCGACGTCCTCGCATAACAGTCCGCCATGAATGCGGCCCCGCCCTCATGTCGCGTGAGAACGAATTCGATACCAGGACTGCGTTCGAGCGAGACATGAAATGGGATGGTTGCGCCGCCGGGGATGCCGAATACCTTATCGATACCCTCGCCGACTAAATGCTCTACGACTAAATCAGCGACGCTTTTCTTTGCCTCAGCCTGCGGAATAGTGAAGCGGCTCGCTTGTTGAAGCTGGTTTTTGTTTAACACTTCCATAGTGTTCTCCCTGTTTTTGAATATTGGATTTGTAGTTATTGATAATCGACCGATATTTTTCCCCAATCGGACTGACTGTGAGGGGCTCGCCGCCATGGCGGCGGCCACTGCTCAGCAGGCGTTCAGTGGGGTAGACGGCCGAGGTGACGCCACTTTGCTTGGTGCATTTGAAAATATCGTCCAGGACGAACCCATTGACCGCCTTCTTGGCATAGTCCTCAACACGCGGCGCCGACAGGAATTCCTGGAAACCACGCCAATTTTCCTCAAGAAGATCGGCACAGCTCGGCACGACTAACTTAGGCTGCAAGCGCTCCAGCAGATAAGCAAAGGTATTCTGCGGCTGTGCATCCCAGCCACAGATCAGCTTATGCACGAAGCCTTTTGGATTTTTTTCTGGATGATGAAAAAAGCCCGCATCGTAAATGCGGAACATGTCATTACCCACGGTGTCCATCGCGCCGCTGTCGTCCGCATTCCAGAACACCAGTTGATGGAGAAGCTGCCTGATTACCGGCACGTAGCGTACGACCCCTGCTTCGTCGTCGAATTTTTGTGCCGTGGCAAGCAGATCAGGCGGCGAGAGCGGCGCATTCAATAACGACGAGCCGCGCGGCAATTCCATAAGTTTGCCTTCGCTCATCCAGTAAAAGCAGGACTGGGTCAATTCCACAAAGGTGGCCGCTGTGAGTTTGCTATAGGCCGTTTCGCCACAACGTTCCAGCACCTTTTCGGCCGACAACGCCAAGCAGTCGAGTATGTGCCGCTTCTGTTCATCGCCATACGGCTGACCATGCGTCGTCCTGAAGAACAGGTCGAACACATTCATTTCGTAAAAGATCGGGAACAGGTCAACCTGCTGCCAGTAACGCTCTACCACCGCGCATACCCAGTCCGACACAACCTCCGGGGGGACATCCAGAATCGTCTCGCCCAAGTGCTCGGGCACCATGTGCGCCCAGCCTACGGGGTACACAGCCACTAAGGAAAAATTTTTGTTCGCGGAGCCTACCGTACGATCCAGTTCCTCCCAATCGTATGCGGCATCACTTGCTCGGGACACCGAGCCCCATAAGCCTTTATTCGCACCACCTTCAAATTCATGCCGGTGGTGATAATGAATAAAGATCATGTCCGCAGCTAGACTAGCTACCGCCTCGTGCCCCAATGCCGGTTCTGGCCCCACCACTTCGTAATCGCCTGCAAAGACAAGGGACGAGCGCGCACCCAAGGTGCGGTTCAAGACCACCGTAGTCATTTCATACCTCCCAACCTGTATATTTTCGCTACGCATTGTCACGCAGCGTTTATTCACCACCGCCACAGACTAGGCCAGCACATCGCTCTAGCGCATATTAAGTGATTATTTATTTATATTAATACGAGAAGAAACTTTGCGTCAAATCAATTTGCAATGACTTTATAGCCATATTCTATATAGTATTTTTACAATATAATTTCTCATTGATCGCTTATCACTCAACCCGATCCGACGCGTGGATCATAATAATTAGTGACTAGTTATTTGATATAGATGCCCCATGCCCTCTAATGAGATGGATCACAACGTCATAAAACGCAAAACATGAAACAACGACTCAAAGCAGAAGATCGCAAGACATCCATCTTAGAACGATCGAAAGGCCTGTTTGCCCAAAAAGGCCTGCACGGGGTCTCGGTCAGCGAGATCGCAGAGGAATGCAAAGTCAGCCCCGCAGTGCTCTATCAGCACTTCCCGTCCAAGGAAATGCTGTACGAAGCCGTGATCCAAGGATTCGCCTGCAAGCGCGATGACTATGTAGACGCAGTGCTAGCCGGCCCACCTGACTTTCCAAATGTGCTTTACCGAATGACCGTGGTCTTCGTTAAAAGCCGCATCGCAGACCCGGATCTCGTGCGCATCGAATTGCGCGCACTGATCGACAATAGCGATGTATCAGAGCAGTTTTTTATCAATCACTGGCAAGGGCTGACGGATTACATCCAGTTCAGCCTGAAAGAAATCCAGCAATCCGGTCCATTACAAGACATTGATGGGCGAATTGCGGCGCTATCATATGTTGGGCTTGTACGCGAGATCGTTCTGGCCCAAAGCCTTCAATATCCAAACCAGACCGGCGAATTAGGCGTCGAATATCTCGTTAAGAACACCCTCAATCTCTACCTCAGAGGGCTAGGCCTAGAGCCGCTGCAATGGTGACTGGTCCTTCATAGCCCCTCGTAACCATCGACAAAAAAGGCGGCACCAGCCGCCTTTTTTTGTTAGGCAGTAGTACTGCTTATTCCCGCTGCCCGATCAGGGCCATCAACAACTGCAGCAGATTTACGAACAGGTTGTAGATGTCCAGGTAGATCGCTAGCGTGGCCATCACGTAGTTGGTTTCGCCACCGTTCACCACACGCGAAACATCGAACAGGATGAAGCCGGAGAACAGCAGAACCGCCGCAGCAGACAGGGTCAAGGCCAAGGCCGGAATCTGAAAGAACAGATTGGCCAAAGAAGCGATGATCAGCAGCACGATGCCGATCATCAAGAACTTGCCCATGAAGCTAAAATCCTTCTTGGTCACGGTGGCGATGCCGGCCAAGGTCAAGAAGATGGCGCCGGTGCCGCCCGCGGCCAAGGTGATGATCTCGCCGCCATTCTTCAGGTGCAGCGCCACTTGCAGGACTGGCCCCAGCATCAGGCCCATGAAGCCGGTGAGCACCAGCAACAGGACGACACCCATGGCGCTGTTGCGCATGGCAGAGATCGCAAAGAACAGGCCCATCATTACGGCCAGCATGACGACAGCGGACAGAATCGGGCTCGCGGCCATGAAGCCGAAGTTCATGGACATGCCGACCAGGGCGCCAATCACGGTCGGGATCATAGTCAGGCCCAGCATCATGTAGGTGTTGCGCAGGACCTTGTTGCGGGAAACGTCGAGGGTGGCCGAGGCGTTGTAGCCGGACAGGTCGAATTGCGGTTGCATACGGTTTGGCTCCGTGCAGTAAGGAAACAACCCTAAGACTAACGGCAGCGGGTGAAAGTTTCAATCTTCGGCCGCTGGTGGCAGCCCGGCCGGATCGGGTAGAATCGCCGTTTTTTCAAGCGCTTGTTTCCACCATCATGGCATTGATTGTCCAAAAGTACGGCGGCACATCGGTCGGCTCCATCGAGCGCATCCGCAACGTGGCCGAGCGGGTCGCCAAATTCAAGATGCTGGGGCATCAGGTCGTCGTCGTCCTGTCCGCCATGTCCGGCGAGACCAATCGTCTAATCGGCCTAGCCAAAGAGATTCAGAAGGAACCTGATCCGCGCGAGCTGGACGTACTGGTTTCCACCGGCGAGCAGGTCACCATTGCCCTCCTGGCCATGGCCCTGAAGGACCTGGGCCTCAAGGCCAAAAGCTACACCGGCAGCCAGGTTCGCATCCTCACCGACGACGCCCATACCAAGGCCCGCATCCTCGCCATCGACGAAGAAAACATGCGGCGCGATCTGGACGGCGGCCATGTCGTGGTCGTGGCCGGTTTCCAGGGCGTGGATGCCAACGGCAACATCACCACCTTGGGCCGCGGTGGTTCCGACACCACCGGCGTGGCCCTGGCCGCGGCGCTCAAGGCCGACGAATGCCAGATCTATACCGACGTCGACGGCGTCTACACCACCGACCCGCGCATCGTGCCCGAGGCGCGCAAGCTGGAGACCATCACCTTCGAGGAGATGTTGGAACTGGCCAGCCTCGGCTCCAAGGTGCTGCAAATCCGCTCGGTCGAATTCGCCGGCAAGTACAAGGTTAAATTGCGCGTGCTCTCCAGCTTCCAGGAGGAAGGCGAAGGCACGCTGATCACGTTCGAGGAAGACACCATGGAACAGCCCATCATCTCCGGCATCGCCTTCAACCGCGACGAGGCCAAACTCACCATCCTGGGCGTGCCCGACAAGCCCGGCGTCGCCGGCCTGATCCTGGCTCCGATCGCCGACGCCAACATCGACGTCGACATGATCGTGCAGAACGTCGGCCACGACGGCACCACCGACTTCTCCTTCACCGTGCACCGCAACGAGTTCAAGAAGGCCATGGAAGTACTGGACAGCGTCAAGGGCGAGATCGGCGCCCGCGAGGTGATCGGCGACGACAAGATCGCCAAGGTCTCCATCGTCGGCGTCGGCATGCGCACCCACGCCGGCATCGCCAGCAAGATGTTCAAGACCCTGGCCGCCGAGAACATCAACATCCAGATGATCTCCACCTCGGAGATCAAAATCTCCGTCGTGGTTGAAGACAAGTACATGGAACTGGCCGTACGCGCGCTGCATCAGGCCTTTGAGCTGGATAAAGCGCCGGCTGCTTGATTGCATTTTGAGGCCCGCGCAGGTATCCTTGCGCGGCCTTTTCCTGCCTAGCGCAGGACGATTTGGAGACGTGACCGAGAGGCCGAAGGTGCTCCCCTGCTAAGGGAGTAGGCGGGCAAAACCTGCCTCGTGGGTTCGAATCCCACCGTCTCCGCCAAATAAAAATGGCCCCGAATGGGGCCATTTTTATTTGGCAAATTTGGCAAAGCCGGTGGGTGAGAACCCACCGGGTTCGCTGAGCAAGCACCGCTTGCGAAGGATGCCCAAAGGGCGGTCCCGGAGCGCAGCGTAGGGACGAGGGTTTGGCGGATGCCACGCCAAACCCGAGCAACCCCACCGCCGTGTGCTCTCAGCACCAACCAGCCCAATAAGCCGCCCCTCTAATGGAAATAAGTATTTAGCGGCTTTGGGCGGACAGCTATCCCGCTTAATTCTTATCAATCACGGCATAACTACCAGGGTGCAGGAATAAGTCAAACTGGCCCATTGGCCGCTGCTCCCCTTTGAAACTTTTTGAGCCATTTGTTTCGACAGTTCGCTTTACAAGGAAATAATCACGCCCACAAACGACCGCCACCACAGACTCGCCAGTCTTTTCTGGGATTTCACATTGCGTCGTACGCAAAACAGCCGGCCAGGCCATTCACAAGGCCCTGCACTCGCGATACCAACTATTGGGAATACCGAGTCCAGTCAGCACTGAGATATCGGACTACTACCGAAACAACCTTGGAGAGATGAAGCGGAGAAAAGCTTGAGGACTTCAGAGGTGTAACTAGCGTACATGGCGCTGTGGCCATGTACGCCAACGCCAGGATTACTTCTTCTTGGCAGCTTTCTTGCCAGCGACAGCGGCCTTGAAGCCAGCGCCCGCGGTGAAACGGGGCACAGTCGTCGCAGCAATCTTAATTTCCTTGCCGGTCTGGGGGTTGCGGCCGGTACGAGCGGCACGCTTGGAGGACTTGAAAGTACCGAAGCCGACCAGCGTGACGGTGTCACCCTTGGAGACGGCCTTAACGACGGCGTTAATCATTGCATCGAGCGCTTTGCCAGCGGCAGCCTTGCTGATGTCCGCTTCCTTGGCAGCGATTTCGATCATCTCGGATTTGTTCATAAATGCCCCTTAGTTCGTGGATGAAGAGTTGTGATGCTACCAGCCTTCAGATGCATTGTGACTGGCTGGCGGCCGCAAAACCATCGTTTCTTCGGCTGCCCCGTGTCTTTCAAGCACCTGCGGTTGCCAACAATAGCCAATGAAACGGCAAATGTGAAGCCCCCTAATCCCCTAAATAACTGGGATTGGCTCAATTACCCCCTCGCGATCGGTCAAATTCCGCCGCCACATTGAAGTATTCGATGCAACGCCGAATGCCGGAAAGCTGTTCTGCGCCTGGGTTGACGAACTCCAGTCCACAGAGAAATCCGCCATCCTGAGCCCGTGACCAGACCACCCGGCCCAGCAGCCGAACGGGGGCCTGGCTTTGGTACCGACCGAGCTCCTCATAAGGCAGATAGACCTCCAGATTGAGGGCATCCACCTTCGCTACCCGTTTAGGCAAAAGCAACTGCAGACCCGATAGACTGAAGTCGCGGCACAGGCCCTCGATGTTCTCATCGCCCACCCTGGCATCTACCCGCAAGGTATGAGGCACACGCGGGTAATGTCGTTTTTCATGCTGGACGGCCTCGACCTCTCCGCGCTTTTCGAAATCGAATTCCGCCATCAAGCGCTTAATCTTCTCAGTTACCTCATGCAACGTTCGGCCAATATTTGCCGTGGTTTGCACCTTGCCCGCGCTGGCATCCAAGGTACGGAACAGCTTGTCCAGCGTAGATTCCAGTTGCCCCAGCCGTTCGAATTGCTGGGACGCAGCTTGAGATATTTCATCGTTGGCCGCTGCGGTGAGTCCGACAGCAGCGGCCATGTCCTCGATCACCCGCGACGTCTCCGCCGCTTGTTTTTGACTGTGGTGCACGTGTTCGACCACGGAATTCATCGTGGCCGATGCCTGTTTGACCTTACTGGTCAGTTGCTCAATGATGGCCGCCACCTCTTGAGCAGAGTCAGTCGTCCGTTCGGCGAGTTTACGCACCTCATCGGCCACGACCGCAAAGCCGCGCCCTTGTTCGCCAGCCCGCGCCGCCTCGATCGCCGCATTCAGCGCCAATAAATTGGTCTGCCCGGCAATCGTTTGGATCGCGTTGATGATTTGATGGATCTGGTCGGCCGATTGATCCAACTCCGAGATGCTTTGCGCTGTGCGATTCACCTCCTGCACCGTCAAATCCATCTCGGCGATATTGGTTTGCACCATCGCAATGCCAGACCGGGCAGAAGCCTCGGTCTGCTTGACCCGTTCCAGTGCACTACCTGCCTGCGTTTGCACCACTTCGGAAATCTCGCGGAGTTCTGCCGTCGCCCCCGAAACCTCGGCCGAACGGCTTTGCTCTTGCTGGCTGACCTCGGCGATATCCTGGGAGATCGTCGCGATCTGATAGCTGGACAGCCCCATCTGTTTGCTGCTGTCGTCGATATTGCGCAGGATTTGGTTCAACTTGGCCAACATATCGTTAAAGCTGCGCTCGAGCACCCCGATCTCGTCGCGCGAACGATGAGGCACCCCTTTTGTTAAATCACCCCGCTCTACCGCCTTCAACGCCTCACAGAGAACACGGATCGGCCTTACGAACAAAGTCGCGACCAGCCCGATCAGAAAAAACTGCAAGACAAACTCAAGACCTGATTCCCAAAACGAGTTGAAGATGTACGCGCTGTGATTGGCATCCAGCGCCTCGATCACTCGAGCATCGACGCCTCCCATACGGGCAATTTCCACCATCTTGCCGAGCTCATGCGAGGCGAGCAGCCGGTTGTAAATCGTGGTCACCATAGTCACCGCAAAAAAACCGATTTGCAGCTTCCAACGAATGCTCAAGGATAGGAACCAGTTCATCTCCATCGTTTCCTTTTTTATTTATCGACACCGGGAAATTCTGCTCCGTCTGCCGCAAAAACCGAAGTCCTTTCAAGACAACACCATCCAAACAGCAGGGCCTGCCAGCAGCTTCAGGGCAAAAAAGAGCGTGCCTGGAGACATTTTTTAAATTTTTTTGTTATAATTTCGGTCTACGTTGCGCCCGTAGCTCAGCTGGATAGAGTACCTGGCTACGAACCAGGGGGTCAGGAGTTCGAATCTCTTCGGGCGCGCCAGTCACTAAGCAAAGGGGCTGTCCATGCAGCCCCTTTGCTTTGCAGTTCAAGCGCGGAGCGGTAGTTCAGTCGGTTAGAATACCGGCCTGTCACGCCGGGGGTCGCGGGTTCGAGTCCCGTCCGCTCCGCCACCCATCCCAAAAACGCGGGCCCGATGGCCCGCGTTTTTTATTCTTCTCGTATGCTTGGCCGATTTTTTACGACTAGCCGCCTTGCGCACGACTGCGGTCGGAATCCTTCGACCTGCCCATCGCCAGCCCCCCAACGGCGCCAACCTGATCGCGGCTACGCCCGGCCAAGCCATCAAGCTCATCGCCCGTCCGTATCGACACGCCGCTCCAGGCGGCATCCGATGTACTAGGGTTGACTACCTAGCGGCTTGCCGCAATTGAAAACAAGCCAAGAGGGCACCAGAATGAGAAGCGATGAGCAAGACAGACACCTCGCCCTACATCAAAAAAATCCCTATTTCCAAATTGCGGAAGGGGATGTTCGTTCATGACCTCAACTGCGGCTGGATGGATCATCCCTTCCTGACCAACCAATTCCCGGTCAAGGACGACGACACGCTAAAGACCGTGTGCGGCATGGGCCTACGCGAGCTCTACATCGATACCAAAAAAGGCCTGGATGTCGCCGACGCGCTGACCCAGCAAGAGGTGAAGCAGGAAATCTCCCAGGCCATGGCAGCGATCGCCAACGAGCCCAGCCTGCCGATGTCGGTCACACTGCAAGAGGAAATCGGCCGCGCCCGCATTCTGCATAAAGAGGCCAACCAGATCGCCCACGACATGCTGCTGGATATCCGCCTGGGCAAGCAGATCGAAATGGAAAAAGTGGAGCCGCTGGTCGAAAACATGATCGACTCCATCTTCCGCAACCCGGATGCGCTGTTGCCACTGGCCCGACTGAAGGATCACGACAACTACACCTTTCAACACTCGGTCTCGGTCTGCGCCCTGATGATCTCCTTCGCGCGCGGTCTCAAGCTCGACCGGCCGACCATCAAGGAAATCGCAATCGGCGCACTGTTGCACGATGTCGGCAAGGCGAAGGTGCCGGACAGCATCCTCAACAAACCGGCCAAGTTGACCGAGGCCGAATTCGACAAGATGAAGTCTCACGTCGTACAAAGCATCATCGTCCTGCAGCACACGCCGGGCATCAGCCAGATCGCGCTCGACGTCGCCGGCCAGCACCATGAACGTTTCGACGGCACCGGCTATCCGAACAAACTGCAGGGCGACGGTATCTCGCTCTATGGCCAGATGGGTTCCATCGTCGACGTCTACGATGCGCTGACCTCGGTACGCGTCTACAAGAAGGGCATGCCGCCGACCGAGGCACTGGGCAAACTGCTCGAATGGAGCAAGTACCACTTCGACCCGGAACTGGTCAGGCAATACATCAAATCAGTCGGCATCTATCCGACCGGCTCATTGGTCCACCTGGAAAGCGACCGCCTCGGCGTGGTCATGGAGCAAAACGAGGAAAAGATGATGCAGCCCATCGTCAAGGTGTTCTACAGCGCCAAGAGCCGGCATTACCTGACGCCCGAGATCGTCAACCTCGCCAAACCCTCGTGCCAGGACCGCATCATCGGCCACGAGGCCTTCGATAGTTGGGGCATCGACCCCGCCAAATGGCTGCCGCAATAAGCGCCTATTCGTTCCACAGCCAGGCCGCGCCGCGCACCCCACTCGAATCGCCATGCTTCGGCGACAGCAACCGAGTCTGCACCGCATCGCTGAAAACATAGCGCCCCCAAAGCGAGGGCACGTTCGCATACAAACGGCCGAGATTGGATAGACCGCCGCCCAACACGATCGCATCGGGGTCGAGCACGTTGATCACCTGCGCCAAACCACGCGCCAAGCGGTCTTCATAGCGCTGCAGCGCGGCCTCGCATCGCGCATCACCCGCCGCCGCCCGGCGCGCGATCTCCGGCACATCCAGCGCCTGGCCCACCACCGCCTCGAACTCACGCGCAAGCCCGGGCCCCGACAGCCAAGTCTCCACGCAACCGTGCTTGCCGCAATAACAGGCTGGCCCCGGCAGTTCGTGTGCCTGCGGCCACGGCAGCGGGTTATGGCCCCATTCGCCGGCAATCGCATTCGGCCCGGTCAGCACCTGGCCGCGCACCACCACGCCGGCCCCGCAACCGGTGCCGACGATCACGCCGAACACCACCTCGGCCCCAGCCGCCGCACCGTCGGTCGCCTCGGACAAGGCAAAACAGTTGGCGTCGTTGGCCATACGGACAGCTCGGCCGAGCCGGGCCTCGATGTCTTGCTGCAGCGGCCGGCCATTGAGGCAGATCGAATTGGCGTTCTTCATCAAACCACTGGCCGGCGAAATCGCGCCCGGCGTGCCGATGCCGACCGAACCCGTCGCGCCCAGGGCCCGCTCGGCCGCCTCCACCAAGCCGGCAATGGCATCCAGCGTGCCGGCATAGTCGCCCTGCGGCGTCGGCACCCGGCGGCGCCAGCGTTCGCCGCCCTGCTCGTCCAGGGCAATGAGCTCGATCTTGGTGCCGCCCAAATCGATACCGAAATGCATCATGGCCTGCCTCCTCGACCGGCATTCTAATTCGCGCCCAAGACCCGTGGGTGCTATGCTGGCGCCCTCGTCTGGACGGCCCTTTCCATGGATATCCCCGCACTCCCAAAAAACGATCTCGAATACCTGTTGACCGAGCTGCACGCCGGTTCGATCAAGCCCGAAACCTTCGCCCAGCGCCTGCTCGACCTGCAGGTGTTCATGCCGGTGAAAGACGAGAAACACGCCATCGCCGGCTTTCAGCGCTCCACCCAGGCCGAGCCGCTGGTGTTGGAGGCCGACGACGGCACTGCGGTGCTGGTGCTGTTCTCGTCGCCGGAGCGGGCCAAGGCCTTCATGAGCGACTTCCCCGGTTACAGCGGCGGCCTGCTCACCGAGTTCTCCTGGGTGCTGCGGCGCATGGCCGACGACCTCGGCATCGCGCTCAACCCGGACATGGAACTCGGCATGGACTTCGACACCGACATGATCGCGATGCTGCTGGCCCTGCTGCCCGAGGAAGAAACGTGAGCGAGTTCCACACCTTTCTGCGCCCCGATGTCGAGCGGCTCGGCCCCCAGGTCGGCGAGATCTACTCACCCGAGCACAAGCGCTACGACGAGGGCAGCCGCTATGCCTACCGCGACCAGGCGCACGATCTGGTGCTGTTTTGGGCCGGCCCGAGCCAGGCCGAGATCGATGGCCTGCGCGCGCAGCCGATCGAGGTCGGCCTGCTCGGCTGCGGCCCGGCCGCCTTCCTGCTGTACAAGATCCGCAACGTCTGCGAGTGGTCCGACGTCGCCTTCAACGTCCATCTGGTCCCCGAGGCCGAACGCGAACTACCGGCCGAACCGGCGGGCGAGCGCGGCCGCCTGCGCATCACCCTGGTCAATGCCGACGACGGCATCGTCATGGCCAAACGCCTGGTCTCGTTAGACCGCATCATGACCCAGGCCCTGCGCCACGCCATGCAAGAACAGGCCGCACAGCCGTTCAACCGCCTGCTCTACGACGCCGCCGTGCAAGAGGCCTATGGCCGCTTCCCCGACGGCGATGCGATGGCACAGGCGGCCGAGGTGGTCGAGGCCACCCTAGGCTGATGCTGCCCCCCACCGTCCTCGCCGAATTTGCCGCGCTGCTCGGGACCGAGCGGGCCCGCGTCGACGCCGACACCCTGGCCCTCTACGCCCAGGACGAGACACCCGGCCGCTGCACGCCCGAGGCCGTGCTGTTTCCGACCTCGCACGCCGAGGTGGTCGGCTGTGTGCGTCTGGCGCTCGAACACAAGCTGCCGATCACGCCACGCGGCGCCGGCTCCGGCAACGTCGGCGGCGCCCAGCCCACGCCGGGCAGCGTGGTGCTCAGCTTCGAATGCATGAACCGCATCGTCGAGTTCGACCCGGCCAATCGCCTGATCGTGGTCGAGCCCGGCGTCATCACCCAGGACATCGACCGCCTCGCGCGCAGCGCCGGCCTGATGTATGCGCCCGACCCCGGTAGCGGCGCCTATAGCCGCATCGGCGGCAACCTGGCGATGAACGCGGCGGGACCGCGCGCGGTGAAATACGGCGTCACCCGCGACCACGTGCTCGGCCTGCGCGCAGTGGATGGCAGCGGCCGCGAACTGCGCACCGGCTCGCGCACCAGCAAATACGCCACCGGCTACGACCTGACCCGGCTGTTGATCGGCTCGGAAGGCACGCTGGCGCTGATCACCGAGGCCACGCTGAGGCTGGTGCCCGCGCCCGAGCGCACCGTGTCGCTGCGTGTCTGCTATGCCAGCGACACCGCCGCCTGCACTGCCGTGCAGCGCATCATGCAGCAGGCGGTCGTGCCGAGCGCGCTGGAGTTCATGGATCGCCGCTCGATCGAGGCGATCACCGAGTTTGGCGCGGCCGAAGGTCTGCCACCCGGCACCGAGGCCGTGCTGATGGTCGAGGCCGACGGCCCGGCCGAGGACATCCCGCGCCAAGTCGCCGCATTGGAAAATGCGCTGCGCGGCGACGGCCTGCTGGAGTTGCAAACCGGCTTCACCCCGGCCGAGATTCAAAACCTGTGGACGGCGCGCAAATCGCTGTCGCATGCGGTGAAAAAGATCGCGCCGCTCAAGCTCAACGAAGACGTCGTCGTGCCGGTCTCGCGCCTGGCCGAACTGGTCGCCGCGATCGACGCCATGGGCACCCTGCACCGTCTGCCCATCGTCAGCTTCGGCCACGCCGGCAACGGCAACCTGCACGTGAATCTGATGGTGCATCCGGACGACGAGGGCGAAATGGCGCGCGCCGAGGCCTGCCTGCGCGAACTGATCGAGACCGTGTTGCGCCTCGGCGGCACGCTGTCGGGCGAACACGGCATCGGCAACAAGAAGCGCAAATTCATCCTGCTGGAGATCGAGCCGGACACCCTGGCCCTGATGCGCGACCTGAAGCGGGTTTTCGACCCGCAAGGCATCTTGAATCCAGGCAAAAAATTGCCGGATTAGGGCAGCGGGTCGAAATCGATTGGCTATAGTCAACTCGTAGAGCCATACCCCCATCGCGAGGAAAAAATGAACACCTGCAAGCGCTTGCTCAAGCCGCTGATCCGGTCGCTGCTATTCATCCTGATCGCGGCCGGCTTGCCGAAGACGAGCTTGGCCGCCGCGACGCCGGCCTTCACCGCGACGGCCGCCGGCTCGACCTACAACCTCACCCTGACCGCCAGCCTGAGCGTCGCCGACGCGGATGCCGGGCACAGCGGCAACATCTATCTGGTCGCCAATGTCGGCAGTGCCTGGTATGTCCACAACGGCACGACCTGGGTGGCGTGGAGCAGCGGGCCGCTGCCGGCCTATGCCGCCGGCACGCTGGCCGACCGCAGCATCGAGGCCCTGCGCAACGTCGATATGTCGGCGCTCGGCGGCACCACGATCTACCTCGGTTATGGCTTGACCGAGAACGACATGCTGGCCAACGGCAAGTTCGGCCTGATCTACACCGTGCCCGCCACCGCAGTCGACAGCATCGCCTTCGTCAGCCTCCGCGATGGCTGGAACAACATCTGGATCATGAATGCCGACGGCACGAATCCGAGGCGGCTCACCCTGTCGCAAGTTTCTTATTCTGAGGATTACCCATCATCTTCGCCCGATGGCAGCAAACTGGTGTTCACCCGCTACAGCAAGGGCATCGTCGTGCTCGATGCCAGCGGCGAAAGAATCATCCGCAGCGACAACCTGAACCCGATGTTCACCACCTGGTCGTACGACAACAAGGTCTATTTCACCCGCTTGAACCAAACGACCGACAACGCCAAGGAATACCTCTACACGATGAACGCCGACGGCAGCGGCGAGACGCAGATCAGTCCGATCTACAACGACACCAGTACGGCCGGCGACCGCCACCCTTCCCTGTCGCCCGACGGCTCGGCGCTGCTGTTCAGCACCAACCGCACCAAGAACGGCGGCACCATCGCCAAGCTGATGCTGGCCAGCGGCGCGATGAGCTACCTGACCTATTCCGGCAACCTCCTCGGCGAGACCGTGATCTCGCCGGCCGAACAGCCGACCTGGTCGCCCGACGGCACCAAGATCGCCTTCGCCGCCTATCCCGGCTACCCCGACTTCAGCGCCAAGGAACAGATCTACGTGATGAACGCCGACGGCTCGGGCAAGACGAAATTAACCCAGGAGACGGCCGCCAATTGCAGCCACCCCGCCTGGTCGCCCGACGGTAGTCGCATCGCCTTCCAGAAGGATTACCCCGGATTTTCGAACACCACCGAAATCTGGATCATGAACGCCGACGGCAGCGGGGCGAAGGCGCTGACCGACCGGAATGTCACCCACAGCGACTCGATGCCGGTCTTCCTGAAGAAACCGCTCTGACGGCGGCCACCCCGGCGAAGAACTCAGTACTCGAACTCGTCCTGCGCCGACTTGGCCTCGGCCGGGCGCACCGCATGCACCACCGGCGGCACGCTCTGCACATACGTGGCGATCGCTTCGATATCCTGCGGCGTCAGCCGGCTCAGACCGTTGTCGATCACCTCGGCCATCAGCCCCCCGGCGGAATCGCCGTCGGGGCGCATGCCGGTCTTCAAATAATCGATCAATTCGCCCCGGCTCCAGCGGCCGATGCCGGTCGCCTTGTCCGGCGTGATATTGGGCACCAGGCCGCCCTCCGCCCCCGCCTTGTCGCCGGCCAGATACAGGCCGACGCGAAAACCGCCCAGCCTGTTGCGCGGCGTGTGACATTCGGCGCAATGCGCCACCGCCTGCACCAGATAGGCGCCGCGATTCCACGTCGCGTCCTTGCGTGGGTCCGGCACATAACTGCCCGGGTGGAAGTACAGCCGCTTCCAGCCGACCAGCAAGGGACGCGGCTGCAAATACCAGGGCAAGGCATGCGGCCGATTGGCCTGGCGCACCGGCGGCACGGTCCGCAGATAGGCCCACAGCGCGCCGATGTCGGCATCGCTCAGGTGGGTGTAGGCCGCATAAGGAAAGCTTGGGTAGTAATGCCGGCCGTCCGGCCCGCGCCCCTCGCGCAAGGCGCGGCGGAAATCGGCCTCGCGCCAGCGGCCGAGGCCGGTATCCGGGTCGGGCGTGATGTTGGGCGTGTAGAAGTCGCCCAAAGGCGTGGCCAGCTTGCGCCCGCCGGCCAGCGGGGCGCCGCCGTGCTCGCGGTCGGTGTGACAGTTCGCGCAGCCGGCCGCGCGGAACAGGTATTCACCGGCGGCCGGATCCGGCCCCGCCGCCAAGGCATGACTAGCTAGCAGCAGCGCGATGAGCGCCGGCCAGCGCGCCATCTGCTTACTTCTGCTCCTTGCGGTAATCCTTGTGGCAGGCCTTGCAACTTTCCGACAAGTCTTTGAACTTGGCCGCCGCCTCGGCACCGTCGGCCGCCTTGGCAAAGGCCGCCGCCTTGGCCTCGGTATCCTTGGCCCGCTTCTCGAAACCGGCCCGCTTCGACCACACCGCATCCATCGCGTTGGTCTCGCCGAAATCGGAGCCGGCCGGGAACATGCCGGCGATGTCCTTCGTGGTCGCCTCCAGTGCCTTGGCATGGCCGGCCGGCGAACCCTTCACCTTGCCCTGTACAATGGCGCCCGCTGCCGCCATGTGGGCGGCATAGGCCTTCATCACGTTCCGGCGGTACTTGATGACATCCTCGTCGTCGGCCATGGCCCCTGCCGCGAAACACGCCAACACACCGCCCAACACCACCGCCTTGGAAAACTGTCGCTTCATGATTACCCTCCCTCTCACCGTCGTTTGATTTGCGAAAACGCCGAACTGCAGCGTAAGCTGCATTATTGGACAAACACTCCCATCCGCAACTTTATTCCACCGAAAACAAAATAATCCCATGTCCGGACTCCTGCTTTATTGCCGCGGCGGCTTCGAGGCCGAATGCGCCCGCGAGGCCGAAAGCCACGCCTTCGAACTCGGCATCGACACCGAGGCCGAGGCCCTGCCCGGCGGCGGCGCGGTGTTCCTGCCGCTGCCCGAAGAGGCCGCCGACGAACTGGCCGCCCAACCCTTCTTTAAATGGGTGTTCGCCCGCCAATGCCTGCGCGTGATCGGCCACGTCGAGGGCCTGCCCGAGCGCGACCGCACCGGCCCCATCGCCTTGGCCGTGCCGCCGGCCGCCTATTGCGAGCTGTGGCTGGAGGCGGCCGACACCGAGGCCGGCAAGCCGCTGCTGCCGTTCTGCCGCAAGTTCGCGCCCTATCTGGAAAAGGCCCTGCTCGAGCGCAAGGTCAAGCTCGGCAGCACCCGCGGCCCGCGCCTGCATATCTTCTTCACCGACAAGCAGACCGCCTGGCTCGCCACCAGCGAGCCGGACAACGCCTCGCCCTGGCCGCAGGGCATCCCGCGCCTGCGCTTTCCGCACGAGGCGCCCAGCCGCTCGACCATGAAGCTGGCCGAGGCCTTTCACGTCTTCCTCGACCACGACGACCAGCAGCGCTATCTCAAGCAAGGCCTGCGCGTGGTCGACCTCGGCGCCGCCCCCGGCGGCTGGACCTGGCAGTTCGCCAGCCGCGGGCTCAAGGTCACCGCCGTCGACAACGGCCGCATGGACAAAAAGCTGATGGCCGAATACGCGGTGACCCACGTGCAGGACGACGGCTTCCGCTACCGCCCGGTCAAGCCGGTCGACTGGATGGTCTGCGACATGGTCGAGCAGCCGGCGCGCATCGCCCAACTGGTGGCCAAATGGCTGGCCGAGGGCTGGTGCCGGCGCAGCATCTTCAACCTCAAGCTGCCGATGAAAAAACGCTACGAGGAATTCCTGCGCTGCAAGGCCACCATCCAAGACACCCTGCGCAAGGCCAAGGTGCCCTATCGACTGAGATTCAAGCAGCTCTACCACGACCGCGAGGAAGTGACCGGCTATCTGGAACGGCGGGAGTGACGGCGCAGCGGCACCCAGCCAGCCGCCGCTAGTAAAAACACGTAGGCCGCCGACATCAATTCGACATGAACAGCCGTAAGAATGACCTTCCGACAGTGCAAAAACCAAGGAGGTCGCCATGGAACTTATGCATGATGTCTTGGATGTCCGCGGCCGGGTCTGCCCCTTGCCGGTGATCGACATCTACCGCCAACTGAAGCGGCTCGGCCCGGGCGAAACGATCTGCGTGCTCACGTCCGATGCCGGCTCGCCGCGCAACCTGCGCGCCTTCTGCCAACAAGCCGGCCACGAGTTCGTCGAAGCCCGGCCGCAAGGGCAGGACATCGCGATCTACATCCGCAAGAAGATCATCGCCAATTGATTGGCACTACCGTAGGGCGGCTTGCTGGCGAAGTCGCCCTACGTGCTCTACAACGCGTAGCCCGGATGCAGGCCAGAGGCCAGAATCCGGGAAGCGTGGCCTAACCCCGGATTTCGCTTCGCTGCATCCAGGCTACGCTTGCCGCCCAGGATTTGTAGGGTGCACTCCTTGCACCATTGAACGGTGCATAGAATGCACCCTACGGCCACTACGAGTTCTACAATGTCAGCTCGATCTAATCGTCAACATCTCATTACCGCCACGCTGAAATTCATAAGTCACGCGTTTTATTCCGATGTGATATCCCAGGCTTTCAAGCTGCTTTGTAACAAAGTCCAGATGCACAGACCGCTTGCCATCGAGCGCCAGCAGTGGGAATACCCGCACTTCGTGAGCGGCACGCAGCATCTCCTTAAGGGCCTGAAGATGAAACGCCTCAGTTAACTGGTTGCTATACAGGAACAGGAAATGAGAGGACAAAGCGAGATCAAAACTGCCATCCGCGAAAGGAAGCATAGGCAATTCACCCGAGATATAGCGCCCCTCCTCTTTGCCTGTTTCGTAATCGACTAGAAACTCTTCCATGGCAGCCATACGAATCAGCCCCAACTCTTGCACTGACCGAATGCTCTCCCACACATAGTCGTTTTTGTTCTCGCGCAGTTGGGCCAGCACGGTTTCATATGTCTCGGCAATGCGGCGCCTTATCTGCGCCGTATCGAAAACATAGATAGGATCAAGCGAGACAACCTTGCCGCCACGCCGACTCAAGGTCGCGTTGAACGCAGCCGGCCCGTCACCGCAGCCAAGGACGCGAAGCCGTAAATCGCTCTCGGATAGATCGAACATGGCCGCATATTCGGCGAACGAACGTCCCCATGGCACAACCCTGTCGAGCGTAAAAGCCACAAGAATCTCCCGGACTCTTTCCGCAGCCAATTAACCTACTGGCCCCGGATATTTATAGTACGTGGTGTGCCATTCCAGAAAGCACGCGCACTATTTGCCGATCAAATCGCCGCGTCGCCGGTCTCACCGGTGCGGATACGCACCACCTGTTCCACCGCGCTGACGAAGATCTTGCCGTCGCCGATCTTGCCGGTGCGGGCGGATTTGACGATGGCCTCGATGGCGCCGTCGACCAGGCTGTCGGCCACCACCAGCTCGATCTTCACCTTGGGCAGGAAGTCGACCACGTATTCCGCGCCGCGATACAGCTCGGTGTGGCCCTTCTGCCGGCCGAAGCCCTTGACCTCGGTCACGGTCAGGCCGGTGACGCCGATCTCGGACAGGGCCTCGCGCACTTCGTCGAGTTTGAACGGCTTGATGATGGCTTCGATCTTCTTCATGGTGGCTCCTAGGTTTCGTCTTATCCGCGGATGACGCAGATTAACGCAGATTTTTCATCGGTAGATCAAGCCTTGTCGCCTAACACCCCCATCTGCATCCATCGGCGCGATCTGCGGCTGCTTACTTGAAGGGGGCTCGGTATTTATTGGTAATAGGATACCGCCGATCGCGGCCGAAGCCGCGCTTGGTCACGCGGATGCCGAGCGGGGCCTGGCGCCGCTTGTATTCGGAGAAGTCGATCAGGCGCACGACCTTGCGCACCGTGGCCTCGTCGAAGCCTTCGGCCACGATCTCGGCCGGCGAGCGGTCGAGCTCGACGTAGCGCTCCATGATCGCGTCCAAGATGTCATACGGCGGCAGGCTGTCTTGGTCGACCTGATCGGGCCGCAGCTCGGCCGAGGGCGGCCGGGTGATGATGCGCTCGGGGATCACCGGCGACAGCGTATTGCGGTAACGCGACAGCGCCCAAACCAGGGTCTTGGAAATGTCCTTCAGCACCGCGTAGCCGCCGGCCATGTCGCCGTACAGCGTGGCATAGCCGGTGGCCATTTCGCTCTTGTTGCCGGTGGTCAGCACCAGCTTGCCGAATTTGTTGGACAGCGCCATCAGCAGCACGCCGCGGATGCGGGCCTGGATGTTCTCTTCGGTGGTATCGGGCGCCTGGCCGGCGAACTCGCCGGCCAGCTCTTGCAGGAAGGCGTCGAACATCGGCTTGATCGGCTGTACGCTGTATTGCACGCCGAGGTTGTTGGCCAGCTCTTCAGCGTCGGCCAGGCTGATGTCGGCAGTGTAGCGTGACGGCATCATCACCGCGTGCACCCGCTCCGGCCCCAGCGCGTCGGCGGCGATGGCGACGGTCAGCGCCGAGTCGATGCCGCCGGACAGGCCGACCAAGGCGCCGGCGAAGCCGTTCTTGCCGATGTAGTCGCGCACGCCGAGCACCAGGGCCCGGTAGACACCGGCCTCGACGCCGGGCCAGTCGCACACCTCGCCTCGGGGCACGCCGTCTTCCAGCTCGATCAGGTGCAGGCCCTCGTCGAAGGCCGGGCATTGCGCGGCGAGCCGGCCTTGGCCGTCGACGGCGAAGGAGCCGCCGTCGAAGATCAGCTCGTCCTGGCCGCCGACCATGTTGAGGTAGACCACGGGCAGGCCACTCTCGGCGACGCGGGCGCGGGCCACGGCGTGGCGCTCGGCCTGCTTGCCGATGTGGAAGGGCGAGGCGTTGAGCACCAGCAGCGCTTGGGCGCCGGCCGCCTTGGCCTGGGCCGTCGGCTCGGGAAACCAGAGGTCTTCGCAGATGACGAGGCCGAACTGGACGCCGCCGGCCGCGAACACGCAAGGCGCGCTGCCGGGGTTGAAGGTGCGCCCCTCGTCGAACACCGAATAGTTGGGCAGCTGCTGCTTGCGGTAGACGGCCAGGGTCTGGCCGTCGCGCAGCACCGTGGCGGCGTTGTAACGACGCCCGGCCTCCATCAGCGGGTGGCCGACCGCGACGGTCAGGCCGTGCGGCAGGTGCTGGCCCAAGTTGGCCAGCACGCGGGCGTTCTCATGGTAGAAATCGTCGCGCAGCGCGAGGTCTTCGGGCGGATAGCCGCACAGCGCGAGTTCCGGCGTCAGCAGCACGGCCGCGCCGGCCACGGCGGCCTGGTCGGCCAGTTCGGCGATGCGGGCGGCATTGCCTTCGAGGTCGCCGACGACGGGGTTGAATTGGGCAAGAGCGATTCGCATGATCGCGCAATGATGCCGTGCGGACCGCGCGGCTTCAAGCGATCGCTCGCGATCACTAGCGCAAATAGGCCTCGGTGGCGTAGCGCCGCATCATGCGCTGGCTGTTGAAATAGGCGGCGTTCTTGCTGATGGCGCCCTTCATCACGGCGATCCAGCCGGCGCGGTTGTCGTACCACAACGGCAGCACCACCTGTTCCAACTTGTCGTAGAGCGAGACGGCATCGCGGCCGTTGGCGGCCGCGCTGTCGTCGCCGATGGCCCAGCCGGTCACGCCCTCGGTGCAGCCTTCCAGCCACCAGCCGTCGAGCACCGACAGTTGCGGCACGCCGTTGAAGGCGGCCTTCATACCGCTGGTGCCCGAGGCCTCGTAGGGTCGCAACGGGGTGTTCAGCCAGACATCCGAGCCGGCGACCATGGCCAGCGCCAGCTCCATGTCGTAGTTGGTCAGGAACGCCATCGGGATGACATCGGCCAATTCGCGCATATGCCGGTGCAAGGCCTCGATCAGCTGCTTGCCCTCGGTGTCTTTGGGGTGGGCCTTGCCGGCCATGACCAGTTGGAACGGCCGCTTGCCGGCGATGGCCTTGAGCCGCTCGATGTCGGCGAACAGCATCTCCGGCCGCTTGTAGGCGGTCATCCGGCGGGCGAAGCCGAGGATGGGTTTGTCGGGATCGAACACCACGCCGGTGAGCTGCCGCACCCTATCGATCAAATCCTGTTTGCATTGGACATGGGCCTCCCAGATATCGGCATCGTCGATGCGGTCGGCCCGCGACAGCAGTTCCGGTTCGTGGCACCAGCCTGGGATGTTCAGATCGTACAGCGCGCCGAAGTGCAAATGGGTCCAGGTCGACGAATGCACCCCGTTGGTCACGGCATGCACTGCATAGCCGGGGAACAAGCGGCGCGAGGTCTCGGCATGGCGCTTGGCCACGCCGTTCACGTATTCGGATAGGCTGAGCGCCAGCTGAGTCATGTTCAAGCGGTCGGGGCCGGCCAACAGCTTGATGGTGGCCCGATCCAGCAGGTCGCCATAGATGCGCTGTACCAGATCGTAGGCAAAACGGTCGTGGCCCGCCTCCACCGGGGTATGGGTGGTGAACACGCACAGGTCGCGCACTCGCGGCAGGTCATAGGGGCTGTCGCCCGGCCGCAGGTCGTTCGCCGGATAGGCGAAGCGCCGCAGCAGGGCCAGGGTGAGGAAGGCGGAGTGGCCCTCGTTCATGTGATAGCTGTTCAGCTTGAAGCCCAGGGCCTGTAGCATGGCCACGCCACCGACGCCGAGCACGACCTCTTGCTTGATGCGGTAGGCCTCGTCGCCGCCATAAAGGTAATGGGTGATGTTGCGGTCTTCCGGCTGATTGACCGGCAGGTCGGTATCGAGCAGCAGAACCGGGATGGTGCCGCCGCTGCGCGCCCGCACCACATAGAGCCAGCCGCCCACCCAGACCCGGCGGCCCTCCATATCGAGCGCCACCACGGCGCCGAGTTGGCTGGCATGCGCGCTGGGATCCCAGGTGTCCTCATGCTCCAGTTGCCGACCGTCGGCATCGATCTCCTGGCGGAAATAGCCGGCACGCGAAACCAGGCTCACCGCCACCATGGGCAAGGCCATGTCGGCCGCCGCGCGCAGGGTATCGCCGGCCAGCACGCCCAGGCCGCCGCTATAAGTAGGAATGTCGTTGGCCAGCGCGATCTCCATGGAGAAATAGGCCACGCGCGGCACATGGACGAAGTCGTCGATTTTGTCGTTCTGCGGAGACATGATCGATAGATAGCCTGACCCTGGGTTAGTTCAACTGTACGCCGATTCGATGATTCGATGACAATTTCGGCGGCCTAGGTGTGACCTGGGGCGACATGCGTTTATCCTAGGCGACTTCCGACCCGACTACCGCCGCCATGGACAACGCCCTGCTCGTGCTCAACGCCGGCTCATCGAGCCTGAAATTCGCGCTCTACCGCGTCGAGGGCGAGGCCGAATTCGCGCTGCGCTACCGCGGCATCGTCGAAGAGATCGGCGGCGCCTCGCGCCTGCGGGTATCGGCCGCGCCGGCCGCCGACGAATGCATCGACGCGCCGGTCGCCGTGCGCGACCACAATGCCGCCATCACCGCGCTGCTGGACTGGCTTGATCCTAAACTCGACGGCCTGCACTTGATCGCCGCCGGCCATCGCGTCGTGCACGGCGGGGCCGATCATGCGGCGCCGGTACGCGTGGACGCGGACATCCTCGCCCAACTCGAACGACTGGTCCCGATCGACCCCTTGCATCAGCCGCACAATCTGGCCGGCATCCGCGCGTTGATGCAGGCCCGGCCGAAGCTGCCGCAAATCGCCTGCTTCGATACCGCCTTTCATCGCCACATGCCCGAGCTCGCCCAGCGTTTCGCGCTGCCGGCCGAGATCGCCGCGGCCGGTGTGCGCCGCTACGGTTTCCATGGCCTGTCCTACCAATACATCGCCGACGTGCTGCCCGATTACCTCGGGCCGGTGGCCGACGGCCGGGTGATCGTCGCCCACCTCGGCAACGGCGCCAGCCTGTGTGCCATGCATGCGCGCAAGAGCATCGACACCACGATGAGCTTCACGCCGCTGGACGGCCTGACCATGGGCACGCGTTGCGGTGCAATCGACCCGGCCATCCCGCTTTATCTGATGCGCGAGCGGAACATGGATATCGAAGCGGTGTCCGATCTGCTGCATCGCCGGTCGGGCCTGCTCGGCCTATCGGGCCTGAGTTCGGACATGCGGCAACTGCTGGCGAGCGACCGGCCCGAGGCGCGCCTGGCGGTGGAACACTTCGTCTATCACGTGGCGCAGGGCATCGGCGCCTTGAGCATGGCCCTGGGCGGCCTGGATGCGCTGGTGTTCACCGCCGGCATCGGCGAGCATGCCGCGCCGGTGCGGGCGCAGATCTGCGCCCGGGCCGCCTGGCTCGGCCTGGAACTCGATGCCGAAGCCAACGCCGCACACGGCCCGTGCATCAGCGCGGCGCACAGTCGGCTGTCGGCCTGGGTGATCCCGACCGACGAGGAACGCATCATCGCGCGCCAGGCGCATGCGCTCGCCACGGCCTAGCCGGTGTCATCGCGCGGCAAAACGCGTGTTCTATTCTGCACATCAGCACGACGAGGCAGCGCACTCGCCTGCCCCTTTCACCTCAGGAAAGGAATGCGCATGAGCACCACGCCCGCGACCATCCCCCCGCTGCAAGCCGACGAACTGGCCCGGCTACACGCCTATTGGCGGGCCTGCAACTACCTGGCGGCAGGCATGATCTATCTGCAGGACAACCCGCTGCTGCGCGAGCCGCTCAAGCCGGAGCACATCAAGCAGCGCCTGCTCGGCCACTGGGGCGCGAGCCCGGCGCTGTCCTTCGCCTATCTCCATCTCAACCGGCTGATCGTCAAGCACGACCTCGATGCGATCTTCTTGGCCGGCCCTGGCCACGGCGCGCCGGGCATCCTCGGCCCCGCCTATCTCGAGGGCAGCTATTCCGAGGTGTACCCGAACAAGGGCGAAGACATCGAAGGCCTGCGCTTGTTCTTCAAGGAATTCTCCTTCCCCGGCGGCATCGGCAGCCATTGCACGCCGGAGATGCCGGGCTCCATCCACGAGGGCGGCGAGTTGGGCTATTCGATCTCGCACGCCTTCGGCGCGGCCTTCGACAACCCGGACCTCTTGGTCGCGGTAATGGTCGGCGACGGCGAGGCGGAAACCGGCCCGCTCGCCACCGCTTGGCATTCCAACAAATTCCTCAACCCGATCCGCGACGGCGCGGTACTGCCCATCCTCAATCTCAACGGTTACAAGATCAACAACCCCACCGTGCTGTCACGCATCAGCCATGAAGAATTGAACAGCCTGTTCGAAGGCTATGGCTGGACGCCGCATTTCGTCGAAGGCGACGAGCCGATGACCCTGCATCAGGCCATGGCGGCGACCATGGAAACCTGCGTCGCGAACATCCGCGAAATCCAGCGCCAGGCGCGGGCCAGCGGCCAGCCGATTCGGCCGCGCTGGCCGATGATCGTGTTGCGCACGCCCAAGGGCTGGACCGGCCCGAAAACGGTGGATGGCCACAAGGTGGAAGGCTATTGGCGCGCGCATCAAGTACCGCTGGCCAACGTGCGCGACAACCCGGCCCACCTCAAGCAATTGGAGGCTTGGCTGCAGAGCTACCGGCCGGACGAATTGTTCGATGTCGACGGCCGCCTGCGGCCGGAACTCAAGGCCTTGGCGCCCAAGGGCTTACGCCGCATGAGCGCGAACCCGCACGCCAACGGCGGGCTGCTGCGCCGCGCCTTGCGCCTGCCCGATTTCCGCGACTATGCAGTCAAGGTCGAGGTACCGGGCCAGGTGCAAGTAGAGAACACCTATCCGCTCGGCGAGCTGCTGCGCGACATCCTGCGCCACAACCCGGACAACTTTCGCGTGTTCGGCCCGGACGAGACCAGTTCGAACAAATTGAGCGCGGTGTATCAGGCGAGCAAGAAGACCTGGCTGGCGGACAGCCAGCCGGAAGACGCCGACGGCGGCGAGTTGTCGCCCGACGGCCGGGTCATGGAACTGCTGTCGGAACACACGCTGGAGGGCTGGCTGGAAGGCTATCTGCTCACCGGCCGCCATGGTTTCTTTTCGACCTACGAGGCCTTCGTCCACGTGATCGACTCGATGTTCAACCAGCATGCCAAATGGTTGAGCATCGCCGAAAACATCCCATGGCGGGCCCCGGTGTCGTCGCTCAACCTGCTGATCACCTCCACCGTCTGGCGCCAGGACCACAACGGCTTCACCCACCAGGATCCCGGCTTCCTCGACGTGGTGGTGAACAAGAGCCCGTCGGTCACCCGCATCTACCTGCCGCCCGACGCCAATTGCCTGCTGTCGGTGGCCGACCACTGCCTGAAGAGCAGCAACGACGTGAACGTGATCGTCTGCGACAAACAGAAGCACCTGCAGTTTCTGGACATGGCGGCCGCCATCCATCACTGCACCAAGGGCATCGGCATCTGGGACTGGGCCAGCAACGACCAGGACCGGGAACCCGACGTGGTGCTGGCCAGTTGCGGCGACGTGCCGACGCAAGAAGCGCTGGCAGCGGTGTGCCTGCTGCGCGAGTACTTCCCGCAATTGAAGATTCGCTTCGTCAACGTGGTCGACCTCTATAAGCTGACGCCGGCGAGCGAGCACCCGCACGGCCTGTCCGACCGCGACTTCGACAGCCTGTTCACTGTGGACAAACCGATCATCTTCAACTTCCATGGTTACCCGTGGCTGATCCATCGGCTGGCCTATCGCCGGACCAACCACCCGAACCTGCACGTGCGCGGCTACAAGGAGAAGGGCAACATCAACACGCCCTTGGAACTCGCGATCCAGAACGAGATCGACCGCTACTCGCTCGCCATCGACGTCATCAACCGCGTGCCTGGGCTGTTGGTGGCCGGCGCCCACGTGAAAGAAAGGCTCCGGGATAGCCAGATCGAGTGCCGGGCCTATGCCTACGAACACGGCGTGGATCGGCCGGATGTCGCCAACTGGACGTGGCCGCAGGCCGTGGTTTGATGCCGCCTGCTTTCCTTAGCGGAGCAAGCTGTCTATTCTGAATCCTGATACGCCTTCGGACCCGAAGTCATGGATAACGCAAGCAAGCATTCGGCGCAGATCACCAACCAAACCTTTTCCGCCTTGGACGACCTGAATGCCGCCATGGGCAGCCATGCCGCCTGGCTGAAGAATTTGATTCGCGGCCTGTTGTGCAACGAGCCGCTCGACCCGTGCAATCTGGCGAACGACGCGCATCACCTGTGCAAATTCGGCACGTGGTACGACGCAGACGGCAGGCAGTTGTTCAAGGATGAACCGCTGTTCGAGGACCTGGACGAACGGCACAAGGCCATGCACGATGCCGCTCGCATCATGCTGCGCCGGCACGACGCGGGCCAGCCGATCGACGCCACGGAGTACGATCGCTTCATGGACCTGGCCATCAGCTTTCAAATGGAGGCCAGGCAGTTCCAATACACCCTACTGCAGCGGGTCTGCGCCGTCGACCAGCTCACCGGCACTGGCAACCGCTATGCCCTGTTCCATCGTTTGATCGAAGAAAAGGAACGGGCCGGCCGCACCGAGCACCCGTGCATAATCGCCTTGATGGACATGGACTACTTCAAACAGGTGAACGACCGCCATGGCCATATCGCCGGCGATGTCGTGTTGCAGGCCACCGCGCAATATGTCAGCCGCTCGATCCGCAAATACGATTCGATCTACCGCTATGGCGGCGAGGAATTTCTGATCTGCCTACCCAACACCGATTTGAAGACCGCCGAGAAGCGGATCAATCACCTGCGCGAGGGCTTGACCACCTTGAATATCGAGATCGCGCCAGGCACATCGATCAAGATGACCGCCTCGTTCGGCCTCGGCTACCTGCGCCCCGGCTACCCGATCCAGGACTCGATCCAGCATGCCGATGCCGCCTTGCTCAGGGCCAAAAACGGCGGCCGCAATCGCGTCGAGGTCGCACACTGGCCTTAGCGCCAAGCCTCTTCCCTAAGTAACAACCGCCTAGCGCTAGTAGTAGCACCGGAGCGGCACTTCGTGTCAGGCATGCCATTTGCTTTTATCCAATAACTCATCCAAAAAACAGGAGGCAAACCATGTTCACAGCGGCATCCATTCAGCCCAGCCAGGGCTATTCCGCTTCGACAAACGACACCAAACCGCCGCTCACTCGGCAAAACGCCACCACCGAAGCGGCAAGAATTTCCGATGCGGTGGCGATCTCCGATGACGCAAAAACACGTGCGACCACACCAGACACCCCCATAACCGAGCCCCTCAAGCAGCCAAGCTGGATTTCCAAAGCAGCACATTCAAATCCGATCTTGGCCGAGCAATTCGCCCATGAGCTGGCCAAAAGGCCGGATCAGCCACTTCTGGACATCAGCGGTTTGGAAAATGGCACCGGCCCTATCCGTTACACAGGAACAGGCCAGCCTGTGACAGAGGAAAGCAAGGCGTATTTCGAGACTGAAGCGGCAAGAATAGCGTCCGAACGCATGGCGCTGTACCAGACCGAAAAAGCGAACGGCACACCCGCGGCAGAAATCGTCGACAAACTTATCGCCTATATGGACAAGCAGCCGAAGAGATACCTAAACATGATGCCTTGGCGCCCCTATGGTCCCACAACCTATGGAAGTGCCGGTTAACACTCCCAACTGCCAAGTGTACGGCTAGCGCTTCGCCTCCAACTCTTCCCAACGCGCGAGCAGGGTGAGCAGTTCTTCCTCGATGGCGCCGGCGCGTTCATTCAGCGTCTTTACCCGATCGGCTTGGTCGCGGTAGATGGCCGGGTCGGCCAATTGCCCGGCGACGGCGGCTTGTTCCTGCTCCAAGGCCTCGATGCGGCCGGGGATCGCCTCCAGTTCCTTGTTCTCCTTGTAACTCAGGCCTGACTTGGCCGGCTTGGCCGCAGATTTGGCCACCTCTTTCGGCTTCTCCGCCTTCGGCCGTTCCGCGGCTTGGCTGCGGCCCGCGCGATAACGCAGCCAGTCGTCGTAGCCGCCGGCGACCTCGGTCAGCTTGCCCCCGCTCTCGAACACGATGGACTGGGTGACCACATTGTCGAGGAAGGCGCGGTCGTGCGAGACCAAAAGCACCGTGCCCGGATAGTCCTGCAGCAGTTGTTCCAGCAGCTCCAGGGTGTCGATGTCGAGGTCGTTGGTCGGCTCGTCCAGCACCAGCAGATTGGCCGGCCGGGCGAACAGCCGGGCCAACAGCAAGCGGTTGCGCTCGCCGCCGGACAAGGCCGAGACCTTGGCCCGCGCCCGCTCGGACGGGAACAGGAAGGACTCCAGATAGGAGATGACGTGCTTACGCTCGTTGCCGATCTCGACGTAATCGGAACCGGGCGCGATGGTGTCGATCAGCGTTTTTTCGTCGTCCAGCGCATTGCGGAACTGGTCGAAGTAGGCGACGTTGAGGTTGGTGCCCTGGCGCACCCGGCCGCTGTCGGGTTGTAAATCGCCCAGGATCAGGCGGATCAGCGTGGTCTTGCCAGCGCCGTTGGGCCCGATCAGGCCGATCTTATCGCCACGCACGATGCGGGTGGAGAAATCGCGGATCAGGGTGCGGCCACCGTAGCCGTGCGTGACGTGCTCCAACTCGGCCACCAGCTTGCCCGAGCGCTCGCCGGCATCCAGCGCGAACTCGACCTGGCCGATGCGCTCGATGCGCGCCGCCCGCTGCCGGCGCAGGTCTTCCAGCCGGCGCACCCGGCCCTCGTTGCGGGTGCGCCGAGCCTCGATGCCCTTGCGGATCCAGACCTCTTCCTGTTTCCAGAACTTGTCGAACTTGCGGTTGTGCACCGCCTCCACTTCCAGTTGCTCGGCCTTGGCTCTTTGGTAGGCGGCAAAGTTGCCTTGATAGCCGCGCAACTGGCCGCGGTCGAGTTCGACGATGCGGGTGGCGACGTTGTCGAGGAAACGCCGGTCGTGGGTGATGAAGAAGATGGCGCCGGCAAAGCCGACCAGCAATTCCTCCAGCCAGGCGATCGCTTCGAAATCGAGGTGGTTGGTCGGTTCGTCGAGCAGCAGCAGTTCCGGCTCGGCGACCAGGGCACGGGCCAGGGCCACCCGTTTCTTCAAGCCGCCGGACAAGGTCTCGACCAGGGTGTCGGCCGGCAAACCAAGGCGAGTCAAGGTCTCGTCGACCCGGCTGTTCAGCCGCCAAGCGTCGTGCACTTCCAGCTCATGGCCCAGGCGCTCCAGATCGGCCAGCGCGGCCGAGTCGCCCTCGGCCACGCGGTGCGCGGCGACGTGATAGTCGACGATAAAACGCTTGGCCGCGCCCAGACCGTCGGCCACCGCGTCGAACACGCTGTGGCCCGGCACGAAGGCCGGCTCCTGGGGGACGTAGGCCAAACGCAGGCCGGGCTGGCGCCAGACCTCGCCGGCATCGGGTTTGATCTCGCCGGCGACGACCTTCAACAGGCTGGACTTACCGGTGCCGTTGCGGCCGATCAGGCCGACGCGGTCGCCCTTGTCCAACACCAGCGAGGCGTTGTCGAGCAGGGGCCAGTGACCATAGGCGAGTTCGAGTTTGTCGAGGGTGAGCAGGGGCATAAAAAACTAACGGGGCGAAGCGCCCCGTCGTCGGTGGGATGAGAAGGCGTGATTATAAGGAGCCGTGCGCCTGACCGGCATGGGTTTTGTCGAACTTTTCCTGGCACTGCACGCAGCGGGTCGCGGCCGGGTTGGCGACCAGGCGGGCCAGCGGAATGGCGACCGCGCAATCGGCGCAGGTGCCGAAGCCGGCATCGCCCAAGCGCTGCTCGGCCGCCTCCAAGGCGCGATATTCGCGGACCTCGCGGTCGATGCGCGCCGCCGACAAATCGGCCAGGCTCGCGGCCAACGCCTCGTCGCTGCTGTCGCCGGGCGAGCCGCCGAGGACTTCGCGAAACTGGGTATCCCCGCTGTCGGCCAGGGCCGTGCGAATCTCGGCGAGCAAGGTGCTTTTGCGCTTATCCAGCGCGGTACGCACGGTTTGTCGGTCTTGTTGGTTCAACATAGTCATCGTCTCTGCTTTCATAAGGATTACGCTTCATTATTCGCGCTGCGGACAATGACTTCAAGCCGATGCGGTAAAAACAGGCTAGGCCTGGGATTCCTGCCATGGGCTTATAGATAGTGCTGGGGTAAAATTCAGGCCGAACGCGAATCTGCGTTTCTGCCCCCGTAGCTCAGTGGATAGAGCATCCCCCTCCTAAGGGGAGGGTCGCACGTTCGATTCGTGCCGGGGGCGCCACCAACCCCCTTGCAATGCAAGCCGTTTAGCGTCGTCAATTGCACCGAATTGCTTGCAAATTCCTTCGCCGTCGCATTTGGATGTGACAAGCTTGTGCGCTCTGTGTATACAGCATCAGCGTCTTGATAACTTATTGGCGAGAATGGCCGAACTTTGATGAATAGCTCCTTCTGGTTCCGACCGCCACCGTCGAACTGATGCTTCGGCTCGCCTGGTGGGATTGGGACATCGACGATATCCTCGAAAACCTCGAGCTGATCATGGATGCCGACCCCGAGGCGTTGCGCCGGTTTCTCGACCAACGGGAGACAGCGCGGGACTGACCGGCAACGCGCCGGGACATGGAAACCCGCTCAGGCCAGCATCAGCGGCCGGATGCGCGTCCCCTTGCCCGCCGCCAGGATCATTGCCTTCACACTCGCTTCTTCTACCCGCCCGGTTCCAAATACTGCAAAATCCGATCCTCGTAGCCAAAGCAGCTTACCGAATATCCGATGCCCAAGCCATTCCATCTCACCGAGGTTCCCCACCTAATCGATGCCGTCGAGCGCAAGCAACGCTTCGGCCATGATGGCGCCGTGATCTGGCTGACCGGTCTGTCCGCCTCGGGCAAATCCACCCTGGCCATGGGCCTGGAAGGGCGCTTGCTGGCGCTTGGCTACGCCTGCTATACCCTCGACGGCGACAATCTCCGTCATGGCCTCAACGCCGATCTTGGATTCAGCCCGAAGGACCGGGCCGAGAACATTCGCCGCGTCGGAGAGGTCGCCGCCCTCTTTGCCGATGCCGGGCTGATCTGTATCACCGCCTTTATCTCGCCCTACCGATCGGATCGAGAAGCGGCCAGGGTGGCGGCAAGACGCGTTGGTTTTCACGAAATCCATGTCGCCGCCGATCTGGCAACATGCGAAGCGCGCGACCCCAAGGGGCTTTATCGCAGGGCCCGCGCGGGCGAACTGCCCGATTTCACCGGCATTAGCGCACCCTATGAAGAACCCCTCGCCCCGGATCTGGCGGTAAACACTGCGTCAGAGTCGATGGACGAGAGCCTGGCCAAGCTGGTCGAATATGTCACCAGGCGGCTGCCGCATCGCCGGCTGCAGCCGGCCAGTACTTAGTCATTTACCTCGGCAACGCAGAAAGTCACCCCCTAACCAGAGGCGCGCACGTTCGAGGCGTGCCGGGAGCACCCCCGCCTTCGAGGCGCCGGGTTTAGGCGGCCGTTTTATTCAGCGCCGACAGCCACGCCTTCTGACAGATCTTCTTCCGCCGGGATTCGAGCAGCGTACGCACCGCATCGCGCACTTGGCCGATCGGCATCGCACCGGCCGGCGCAACCGACTCGCATAGCACGATGTGGAAACCGAGTGCGCTTTCGATCACGCCGCTGAGCTGGCCCGGCTGCAGGTCGAACAGCACCTTGTCCAACTCGGGGTAGAGCTGGCCGCGCTTCGCATCGCCCAAGAGACCGCCTTGCAGCGCAGTCGGACATTCGGAGTGCTTCAGCGCTTGTTCCTCGAAGCGCTTGGGCTCCTTGGCCAAGCGTTGGGCGATGGCCTCGATTCGCGCCCGCGCCGCCTCACGGGTATTGTCGACGATGCCGTCGTTGATGGTGACCAGGATATGCCGGGCGCGGCGGATTTCCGGGCGCTGGAATTGTTCCGGGTGGTAGTGGTAGTAAAGCTCGACGTCGATGTCACTCACCTTGGCCGCTCGGGTCGCCACCTTTTCCATGATGGCATCGACCTTCATTTCCCGCTCCAGCGCCGCGATGAAGCCCTGGCGTGATAGCCCGTTGTCGTTCAGATCGTTGAGGAAGTCGACCTCGTCCGGGTAACGCCCGGCGATCTCGGCCAGCGCGGCTTGCACAGTCGCCTCCGGCACCACCACCTCTCTCGCTTCGGGCGCCGACAGCACGCGCTCTTCCAGCTCATATTGCCGGTCGGCCATGCGCATCACGCGCTCCTGCTCGTCCGGCTTGAGTTCCTGCGGATTACGGCTATAGAGGTTTTGCGCGGTCTTGAGCATCAAGTAGGCGACCGTATTCGGTTCAGTCATCCCCGGCCTCCACCTTCTGCTCCACCGCATCGAGCGCGCTCTCCGGCACCTGCAAGACATGGCCGGGGAAATGCACGTGATAGTGTATGGCGTCCGGCATATCGCGCAGCACCTTGAACACCTCGCCCACGGTGCCGGCCGGCACCACCACCGCGCCTTGCAGCGACAGGGCGATCCTGGCGCTGACCTTTTCGCGGGTCTCGAACTGGCTCGGCGCCCAGGGCTCGTCGGCACCGATCAACTCTTCTTCCCGGCAGCCGACGATGCGGTTCTGATCGAGGAAGTGCACGGTGTAGATGAGCTGATCCTGCAAGAAGGTGCCGACGTTCATCACATAACCGATACTGCCGCGCCGGACCAGCAAATTGCCCGTGGCCAGGCCGGGGAAGGTGCCGTCGTTGCGCACGTTGCGCGTGACCCGGACAGCGTTGCCATAATCGAAGCGGGGCAGCATGGCGGCTAAGCTCAGTGCGAAGCGATGGACGAACTGCCGCAGGAACCGCTGCTGCTGCCGCAACCGCAACCGCCCGCCGCCGGCGCGGCGCTGGGCAGGGCGACACCGATGGCGGTCAGCGGCACGAAGGCGGTCTGCGGCTCGTGCATATGGAAGACCTTGAACACCTTCTCGGTCAGCGCGTCGGAATGCACGAAGTCCTCATAGGCCTGCTTCAACAAGCCGGCGAACAGCTCGCGCCGCATCGCATCGTCCTTGGGCAATTCGCTGGCCTGGGCCATGTAGTCGTGAAAGCGCTGCAGGATGTGCAAGCGGTTCACGTGCACCACGCTCGGTTCATAGGCCACGCCGAAATATTCGAGGAAATCCTCGGCGGCGGAGAGTTCTTCCAGGGCTTCGTCCAGGGTCAGCTCGTCCATTTCATGTCTCCAGTAAAGAGGATTGATCGGGGGGGGGGTCTCATCGCAAGCGGCGCTATCGCAGTATTCAGGCGGCTTCCTCGATACGGGCCGCGACGGCGGCGACGACCGTCTCCAGCAGCGCCTTGCCGCCCATGCGGTCATGGCTGTCCATCTCGATCAGTTTCTCGATCATCGCCCGGCCCTCGCCGATCCGGCCCAGACGCAGGTTGATGTAACCGGCGGCCTTGAGCACGTTCAGGTAGAAGCGCAGCAGGCCCATCGAGCGCAGCACGCCTTGGCCGAGAAAACCGGGATGCAGCTGCCGCCAGTCGTCGGGAAAACCCAAGCGGCGGCCGACGATGGCCATCGCCCGTGCCGCCACCAGCAAGGCGTCGTCCAGCCGATGCTGGTAGAAGTAGTAGCGATACAGGGCTACCAGCACCATCAGCGATTCCGGTGCCAGGAAATAGGCCTTGTGCAGCAGCGGCTCGGCCGCCGCCTCGCCGTATTCGGCGCCGGCCTCGGCGATCAAGGCCTCCACCTCGGCCTGAACCGGCTCGTCGAAATACAGGCCTGCTTGATCGAAATCCATCAAGTCCATCGCTCAACCCTTTCTGATTTTGCGCGCGGTCTCGGTACCGCACAGATCGTCGGCCTCGCAGAGGCCGCACTGGCCGTCGACCGCTTCGCCCTGGTCGCGCAGCCGCGCCTCCAGCACCTCGATCCGCTCCATCAGGCAGGCGATGGCCTTGCCGACCGGGTCGGGGATCAGGTGATGATCGAGGTTCATGCCCAGCGGGTTCTCGCCTACCGCATCCAAGCGCACCACCACCCGGCCGGGAATGCCGACCACGGTGCGGTCGGCCGGCACGTCCTTGACCACCACCGAGTTGGCGCCGACCCGCACCCGCTCGCCGATCAAAATGGCGCCCAGAATCTTGGCGCCGGCCCCGACCACGACGCCATCACCCAGAGTCGGGTGGCGCTTGCCCTTGCTCCAGGTCGTGCCGCCCAGGGTAACGCCGTGATACAGGGTCACGCCGTCGCCGATCTCCGCCGTCTCGCCGATCACCACGCCGGCGCCGTGATCGATGAAGAAGCGGCGGCCGATGCGGGCGCCAGGGTGGATGTCGATATTGGTGACCAGCCGGGCCAGGTAGGCCAGAAAGCGGGCGGGATAGCGCAGGCCGCGCAGCCAAAAGCGATGGGCGATGCGATAAAACAGGATGGCGTGCACACCGGGGTAGGTGGTGATCACCTCGAACCGGGAGCGCGCCGCCGGGTCACGCTGGAACACGCAGTCGATGTCTTCCCGCAACAGCGCGAACAAGCTCGGTGCCGGTGGTGCAGTCGTGGCAGTCGTCAGGGCCTGGTCCATGTCCGTCTCCTTCAGTGCATCGCTTCCGGTGCGCTGCGGCTGATCAAGCGCTGATAGATGAACAGCAACTCGTGATCGGCCGGCGAGCGCTTGGCCTTCTCGGCGAAGGCGCGGATGTCCTGCAACAGTTCGCGAGCATCGGCCTGGCTCAGGTTCAGGCCCATGCGGGCAAAGGCCGCGATCACCCCGCTCGAGCCGGAATGCTTGCCCAGCACCAGCTTATGGCTGCGGCCCACCTCGCTCGGGTCGAAGCCCTGATAGGTCTCCGGGTCCTTGAGCAGGCCGTCGACATGGATGCCGGCCTCGTGGGTGAAGGCGCCCTCGCCGACCACGCTCTTCTGCCACGGCACCGGCCGACCGGAGGCCGTGGCCACCCGTTCCGACAGCGCCGGGAAATCGCTCAGATCGACGCCGGTGTCCAGGCCGTAGAGCTTGCTCAGACCCAAGGCCACCTCCTCCAACGGCGCATTACCGGCCCGCTCGCCCAGGCCGTTCACCGTGGTATTGACGTGGCTCGCACCGGCGCGGCAGGCGGCCAGGGTATTGGCCGTGGCCAGGCCGAGATCGTCGTGCGCGTGCATCTCGATCTCCAGATCGACCACGCCGCGCAAAGTGGCGATCGCCTCGCTCACGCCGAACGGTTCCATCACGCCCAAGGTATCGGCATAGCGGAACCGGCGGGCGCCGGCCGCCTGTGCGGCATCGGCCACACGCAACAGGAATTCGGGGTCGGCGCGCGAGGCGTCCTCGGCCCCGACGATCACCTCCAGCCCCATGTCCAAGGCCCGCGGCACCATGTCGCGCACGGTCTGCAACACCCAAGCCCGGTCGCGTTTCAGTTTCTTGGCGAGATGAATGTCGGACACCGGGATGGACAGATCGACCATATCCACCCGCATATTGCGGCAGGCCGCCAGATCGCCGGCATGCATGCGGCTCCACACCACCAGCCTGGCCGAGAGATTCAACGCGGCCACGGCACGAATGCCCTCGCACTCGCCATCGCCCATGGCCGGAATGCCGACCTCCAATTCCGGCACGCCCAGCGCATCGAGCCGGCGCGCGATGTCCAGCTTCTCGTCCAGCGTGAAGGCGACACCGGCCGACTGCTCGCCGTCGCGGAGCGTGGTGTCGTCGATGGTGATGGTGCGGGCGGTCATGATCGGGTTTCCGTCGTGGATTGCCATGCCCAATCATCTGCAAGCCGCATGCCAGCCAAGAGAATTTGCTAACAACCTGTAAATAAAAGGGAATTTATATCCCCATGGCGCCAACCAGGGTAGACAACAGCACGTCGGATCGGACTACGTAGGGTTTGCGACAATCGCCACGGCGCCGCTGCCGGATATTGCGTTTACCGGTAAACGGTATAATATTCACGCATGATCATATCCTTCGCCGACAAGGACACCGCCGATCTTTTCGCGGGTAAGCGGGTCAAACGGTTCGCCAATATCACCGCCGTCGCGGAGCGCAAGCTACAGCAACTCGACAGCGTGGCCAGCCTGGATGCGCTGCGCGCCCCGCCCGGCAACCGGCTGGAAAAGTTGTCCGGCGACCGCGAGGGCCAACACAGCATCCGCATCAACGAGCAATGGCGGCTGTGCTTCGTCTGGCGGGAAGATGGCGTCCACGACGCGGAGATCGTGGACTATCACTGAAACGAGAGATGATTGAGATGACCGAGATGAGCATTCCCTCCCCCGCCAATGGCATGCGGCCAATACACCCCGGTGAAATCCTGCGCGAGGATTTCCTCAAGCCCCTAGGTCTGAGCGCCAATGCCCTGGCCCAGGCCTTGAAGGTACCGGCCTCGCGCATCAACGACATCGTGCTGGAACGGCGCGGCATCACGGTGGACACCGCGATGCGCCTGGTGCGTTACTTCGGCGGCGACGTGCAAAGCTGGATGAACCTGCAAACCGCCTATGAGATCAAAGTCGCACAGAAGACCCTGGCGAAGAAGATCGAGAAAGAAATCCAACCGATCGCGGCGTAAAAGCATGCCTTCTTTTCCACTCATCAAAGACCTGCCGTTGGTCATCGGTACCAACGGCTGGCAGTGGGAGAAATTTCTCACACCCGGCCCGCCCCAAAATGATTTCTGGTTAGGCACAGACAAGGAAGGCAATAAATGGCTGACGAAACTTAGAAGCGATTTCTATGCATACCGCGAAATTGTTTTCGCTCGCATCGCCCAAAAAATGGGATGGTCATGCCAAAGCTCGACCTTCATACAGCTTGATATAGAGAGCGCAAAAGAATTAGGCAGCCATGATTCAAGAATCCATGCGGCCCACTGGTTCATGGAAGAGCATCAACCCCAGCCATGCTCAATCGACTGCGCAATACATGACTTAATCGATAGGCATGCCCATTCAATTAACGAGTTACACGACGTCGAGGTAACGCACATACTGGATTGGCCCAAAAGTGAGTTTGCTGCTTGCCTCTTCGGTGCAAATGAACCGCCAGGGAAACTGATAACAGTCAATCATGAATTTGTAATTATCGATTCAGAGCAAATGTTCTCGACAGAGCCATGCCCATTAGACGGCACTGTTTGGTGGAATCTACCAGACGGCAGTCCATCACCCGCAGGCAGAGCACTTGCATTAGAGGTGTGCCGCGAATTGAACGGTCTTACCTCTTCGGATATCGAAGACGCGTTATCCATTCCGGCCTCTATCACTGTGCAGCAACGCTGGCCAATAGCACCAATACTTCATAGAAGCCATGAGTTTGCCGCACAGCTCATTACTTCCCATTCAAGCCCATTTTCTACCTAGGCATAGGTCGGCGCGAAGGCCTTGTCCGGTTCCTCGACCGGGCCGGTCTCGCCCCAGTAGGGCGACAGCTTGCGCAGTTGCGCGACGATCTCCGGCACGACCTGGATCACCCGGTCGACCTCGGCCTCGGTGG
>JAJZTS010000059.1 GCA_021848725.1 Pseudomonadota bacterium | reverse complement strand
GGCAACGCCGACCTGTCCAGCCGGACCGAAAGCCAGGCCTCGAGCCTGGAAGAAACGGCGTCCAGCATGGACGAGCTGACCAGCACGGTGAAGAACAACGCCGAGAACGCCAAGCAGGCCAATCAGCTGGCCCAGGGCGCGTCCGATATCGCGGTCAAGGGCGGCGAGATGGTGGGCGAGGTGGTGCACACCATGAGTGCGATCGCCGAGAGCTCGAGCAAGATCGCCGACATCATCAGCGTGATCGACGGCATCGCCTTCCAGACCAACATCCTGGCACTGAACGCGGCGGTGGAAGCCGCCCGGGCCGGCGAACAGGGCCGCGGCTTCGCCGTGGTGGCCGGCGAGGTGCGCAACCTGGCCCAGCGCAGTGCAGCGGCGGCCAAGGAGATCAAGCAGCTGATCAACGACTCGGTGGGCAAAGTCGACGCCGGCTACAAGGTGGTCGAACAGGCCGGCAGCACCATGCAGGAGATCGTGCAGTCGGTGAAGCGAGTCACCGACATCATGGCCGAGATCGCCGCCGCCTCGACTCAGCAGAGCCAAGGTATCGAGCAGGTCAATACCGCAGTCGCGCAGATGGACGAGATGACCCAGCAAAACGCGGCCTTGGTGGAAGAGGCGGCGGCGGCGGCCGAGAGCCTGCAAGATCAGGCCGACGGTCTATCCCGTGCCGTGTCGGTGTTCAAGACCGGTTCCGGCACCGGCATGGTCGCCGCGCCGCGTCAGGCCATCGCCCGCGCGACCGCGCCGGCACCGGTTCGCGCCCAGCGCCCCGCTCCGCGCCCCGCACCCGCCACCGACGACGACGAGTGGCAGGAGTTCTAACCGGCGTTCGGGCAAGGGCTAAGCCCTTGCCCACGCCGCACACAGTGCCGCGACAAACGCCCATCGGCCGTAAACGACGATAGCGGGGCGTGTCCCGCTGAAAGCTATGAACGACGACTTTGGCATCCGTGCCGATCGCGAATTCGAATTCACGCGGCGCGACTTCGAAAAAATCCGCAAGCTGATCTATGCGCATGCGGGCATCAATCTGTCCGACGCCAAGGTCGACATGGTCTACAGCCGTTTGGCGCGGCGCCTGCGCGCGACCGGTTTGAGCAACTTCCAGGCCTACCTGGCCCTGTTGGAAAACAACGATGCCGAGGAATGGGAGGCCTTCGTCAACGCCTTGACCACCAACCTGACCTCGTTCTTCCGCGAGGGCCACCACTTCGCCATCCTGAAAGATTTTTTAAAGCATCGGCACGAACGGCCAATCAACATCTGGTGCTGCGCCGCCTCGACCGGCGAAGAACCCTATTCCATTGCGATGACCGCGGCCGAAGCCTTCGAGCCAGCCAACCCGCCGGTCAAGATTCTGGCCTCCGACCTCGATACCAACGTGCTGCAAAAGGCGCGCGAGGGCATCTATCACATGGATCGCCTGAACAAGATGCCGGAGGCCAAACAGCGCCGGTACTTCATGCGCGGCACCGGCTCGCGCGAAGGTTTGGCCAAGGTGCGGCCGGAACTGCAAGGCATGATCGACTTCTTCCAACTCAATCTGTTGCATAAGACCTGGGCGGTCAGGGGACCGTTCGATGCGATCTTCTGTCGCAACGTGATGATCTATTTCGACAAACCGACCCAGTACCAGATCCTGAAGCAGATGAAGCCGCTCTTGAAACCGGACGGGCTACTCTTCCTCGGCCACTCCGAGGCGCTCTACCACGCCTCCGACCTATTCCGCCTGCGCGGCCAAACGGTCTACGTGCATGCCGAATCGCCCGAAACGCGAGGCCACCGATGACGCATCCGGCCTTCGAGGAAGTCCTGGCGCCGACGCAATACTATGACCGCAACTTTCAGATCGAAGCGGCCAAGATATTGCCTGGCGAATACTATGTCACCGGCCGCGACATGCTGCTGGTGACGGTACTGGGCTCCTGCGTGGCGGCATGCATTCGCGACCCCAAGACCGGCATCGGCGGCATGAACCACTTCATGCTGCCGGAGGGCGGCGACGGTCCGCACAACCTGCTATCGGCCTCGGCGCGCTATGGCGGCTACGCGATGGAAGTGCTGGTCAACCAATTGCTCAAGATGGGCGCCAACCGCAACCGCCTGGAGGCCAAGGTCTTCGGCGGCGCGGCGGTGCTGCGCGGCTTCACCACAGTGACCGTGGGCGAGGACAACAGCGAATTCGTGCTGGAATACCTGCACAACGAGCGCATCCCTATCGTCTCGCAAGACCTGCGCGGGCTTTATCCGCGCAAGGTCTTCTTTTTTCCGGCCAGCGGCCGGGTGCTGGTGAAATCGCTGCGCTCCGTGCACAACAACACCATTATCGAGCGCGAGAAGGAATATGGCTCGCGCATCAAATCCGCCGAGATGGCCGGCGATGTGGAGCTGTTTTGATGGCCACGACGCATACCTTTAACCCCGGCACGGCATAAATAGAACCATGCAAAAAATAAAGGTCCTCATCGTCGACGACTCCGCGCTGATCCGCAGCGTGCTGAAAGAGCTGCTCAGCCACCAGCCCGATATCGAAGTGGTCGGCGCCGCGCCCGATCCGCTGGTCGCGCGCGAGATGATCAAAGAGCTGAACCCGGACGTGCTGACGCTCGATGTCGAAATGCCGAAGATGAATGGTCTGGAGTTCCTGGAAAAACTTATGCGTCTGCGCCCCATGCCGGTGATCATGATCTCGACCCTGACCGAAGAGGGCTCCAACGTCACGCTCAAGGCCCTGGAACTCGGCGCCGTCGATGTCGTGACCAAACCCAAGCTCGGCGTGGTCGACGGCATGAATGAGTTGAGCCGGGACATCGCCGACAAGGTGCGCACGGCGGTGCGGGCGCGGATCAAGCGCCGCGCCGGCGACAGTTCACCGCCCGACCGGCCGCAACCGATTTCGAAGCAACTGATCCACACCACCGAGAAGATTATCTTTATCGGTTCATCGACCGGCGGCACCGAGGCGTTGAAAGAGGTGTTGTCACGCATGCCGGCGGATTCGCCGGCCATCTTGATGACGCAACACATGCCCGAGGCCTTCACCAAGTCCTTCGCGCAACGGCTGAACAGCCTGTCGGCCATGACCGTGAAAGAGGCGCAGGACAACGAGCGCATCGTGCCCGGCCATGCCTACCTGGCACCGGGCCATTCCCACCTCATGGTGCGGCGCAGCGGCGCCTACTACTACACCGAGCTGTCGCAGGCCGACCCGGTGAACCGCCACCGGCCATCGGTCGACGTCCTATTCAACAGCGCCGCCGAGGCCGTAGGCCCGAACGCCATCGCCGTGATGCTGACCGGCATGGGCAAAGACGGTGCCGCCGGCATGCTGGCCATGCGCGAAGCCGGGGCCTACACCATCGCGCAGGACGAAGCGAGCTGCGTGGTCTACGGCATGCCCAAGGCCGCCTTCGATATCGGCGCGGTGCAAGAAGTGGCGCCGTTGCAAAATATCGCCGGCCGCATCCTCGACCAACTGGCGAAAAACGCTTAGCCGCTGCCAAGCCTGTCCGCCCGCGCTATCATGCCCATCGGACTGGCATAACCCATCGCGAATATGGAGGCCCCTATGCAAATCTCGACCCGCAACACCGACCACCAAGCCACGCTGACCCTACAAGGCCGCTTCGATTTCCACACCCACCGCGACTTTCGCACGGCCTATGAACAGCCGTTGGACGACTCGAAGATCAAGGAAATCGTGATCGATCTGGGGGGGGTCGAATATCTCGACAGCTCCGCGCTCGGCATGCTGCTTCTGCTGCGCGAGCGCGCCGAAAGCCTGGGCAAGACGGTCTCCCTAGCCAAGATGCAAGGCACCGTGAAACAAGTTTTGGATGTCGCGAATTTCGACAAGATCTTTCCAATGAAGGCCTAAGCGGCCGCCTTGCCCTTGCACGCCCTGAAAATCCTCATCGTCGACGACACCCCGGCCAATGCGCGACTGGTCGAGACTGTCGTCAGCCGTATGGGCCATGCGACGCTGATCGCAGAAAACGGCCAGCAGGCGCTCGACCTGTTCGAGGCCCACGAGCCCGATCTGGTGCTGATGGATGTGATGATGCCGATCATGGACGGCATCGCTGCCACCAAGGCCCTGCGTCAACGCCTGCAAGCGGCGCAGCGTTGGGTGCCGATCCTGCTGCTGTCCGCGCTCGACGACATCACCGACATCGTGCGCGGCCTGGAAGCCGGTGCCGACGATTACGTGGTCAAGCCGGTCAACATCCAACTGCTCAAGGCCAAGGTGCAGAACTTCACGCACCAGATCGAGATGCAGGAGCAAATCCTGCAACACACCGCCGAGCTGGAAAAATGGCGCGAGCAAGCGCAGGCACAGACCGAACTCGGCAGCCACATCATGGACCGCCTGGTCAGCGACCGCGACACCCATGCCATGGTCGGCCAACTCAACATCCCGGCCGAGGATTTCAGCGGCGACCTGGTCTGCTCGGCCCACACGCCGGATGGCATCCTGCACTTGCTATTGGCCGATGCGACCGGCCACGGCCTGCCGGCGGCCCTGACTGCGATCCCGATCGCGCACGCCTTCTACCGCATGACTGGCAAAGGCTTTCCCATCACCAGCATCGCCAAGGAGATGAACCAGAAGCTCCGGCAGTTTCTGCCACCCGACCGTTTCGTCGCCGTCACCCTGGCCGCAATCAATGTCGAAGACCAGACCATCGAGGTGTGGAACGGCGGCAACCCGAGCGCCCTGCTGATCGACGAATCCGGCAAATTGCTGAAGGAGTGGGGCTCGACCCACCCGCCCCTGGGCATCCTGCCGGAGGCCAATTTCTCGGAACATTTCGAAGTGGTCGGCTATCAGGACAACTGCCACTTACTGATCTGCTCCGATGGCCTGTGGGAGGCGGAAGACCAAAGCGGCCGCCGCATCGACCGCGACCGCGTGCTGCAGCTCTTGGCCGCGACCAGCAAAGATACCCATTTGGCCGCCCTGCAGGCCATGATCGGTCACCATTTGGCAGGCAAGCCGGCGCAAGACGACATCTCCTGTTTGCTGGCTTGGGCCCCGGTCGAACAGCGCGACCTGCCCCGGGTCGACGACCAAGGCACACCGCACTTGCAGCACAGCGGCGAATGGAACTTCGCCGTCTGCTATTGGGCGGAGGATTTGAAGTATCTGGACGTAGTCCCGCCGCTGCTCGATCTAATGTGCCAGATTCATGCCCTGAAGCCGCACAAGGGCTCGATGTTCATCATCCTATCCGAGCTGTTCAACAACGCCCTCGATCATGGCTTGCTCGGCCTGGACTCCTCGCTCAAGCTCAGTGGCGACTTCGTGCAATATCTGCAGCACCGCGAAGAGCGCTTGGGCCAATTGAACAACGGCCGGATCAGCATCACGCTGCGCCTGCACAATATCGACGGGCAGAGCGTACTCGATGTCACCGTCGCCGACAGCGGCCCCGGCTTCGACTATTCGCGCTATCTGGACAATGAAGAACTGCTGCACCAGACGGACCGGCCGCATGGCCGGGGCATCGGCCTGGTGCGCAAGCTGTGCGACCACCTGCGTTATGCCGGCAATGGCAACCAGGTCAGTGCCCGCTTTCTGCTGTAGGCCGCCGACCCCTAGCTGTTCAAGCGTTCGAGCAAGGCCTGGATGCGCTGCGGCTCGCCCACCTTGAGCAGCTTCGAAGTTTGCGGCGCCACCTCGGTCACTTGGGTATGCAAGATGCGTTGCTTGACCGCCAACAAGTGGGCCGGATGCATGGAGAAACTACGTAGCCCCAAACCCAACAGCAAGCGGGTCAGCTTCGGGTCGCCCGCCATCTCTCCGCAAACCGAGACCGGTTTCTTCAAACGCCGCCCCACGCTCAAGGTATGGTGGATCAACTGGATGACGCCGGGATGCAGCGGGTCGTACAGATGGGCAACCGTATCGTCGGTACGATCGATCGCCAACGTGTATTGGATCAAGTCGTTGGTGCCGATCGACAGAAAATCCAATTTCTTGGCGAACCACTCGGCGGCCAGCGCGGCGGCCGGCACTTCGATCATGCCACCGACCGGGATCGACTCGTCGAACAAGCGCCCTTCCTCCCGCAGGCTGGCCTTGGCCTGCTCAATCAAGGCCAGCGCCTGATCCAGTTCGGTCAGGCTGGCCAGCATCGGGATCAGGATGCGCACCCGGCCGTAATGGCTGGCGCGCAGCAAGGCGCGCAACTGGGCCAGAAACAACTGCGGCTCGGTCAGGCACAAGCGAATCGCGCGCAAACCAAGGGCCGGATTGACGCTGGTCTGCGGCAGCCAGGCCAGCGATTTGTCGGCACCGACGTCGAGCGTGCGGATCACCACCGGCTTGCCCTTCATCGCCTCGGCCACATGGCGGTAGGCCTCGAACTGTTCGTCCTCCGACGGCAGGTCGGGCCGGTTCAGAAACAGGAACTCGCTACGGAACAGACCGATGCCGGCGGCCTTTTCCTCGATCGCCTCGCGCACGTCCTGCGGCATGTCGATATTCGCCAGCAGTTCGACCTCGATGCCGTCGAGTGTGGTCGACGGGCTACTTTTCAGCCGCTTGAGCTTTTGCTGCTCGATGCGCCATTGGTTGTGGCGCAAGCGGTATTCGTCGAGGATCGATTCGTCCGGCGCCACGATGACCACACCGTTGACGCCGTCGATGATCAACATGTCGCCTTCATTGATCAAGGCGCGCGCATTGTGCAGCGCCATCACCGACGGGATATTCAAGCTGCGCGCCAGAATGGCGGTATGCGAGGTACCGCCGCCCAGATCGGTGATGAAGGCGGCGTAGGACTGGCGCTTGAACAGCACCATGTCCGATGGCGACAAGTCGTGTGCGACCAGCACCGTCGGCTCGTCCGCCGCCTTCAGCGGCGCGTGGCCGGGGTGGCCCATCAGGGCCTTCAATATCTTGTCCGCAACCTGGCGCACGTCGTGTTTACGTTCGCGCAGATAGTCGTCCTCAATCGCCTCGAATTGGGAAATCAGCGCCTCGGTTTGCTGGGCCAGCGCCCATTCGGCATTGCAGCGGGTCTCGCGGATCAAGCGCTTGGGCGCCTCGGTGATCATCGAGTCGTCGAGGAACATCAGATGCAGGTCGAGAAAGGCCGCCAATTCCGCCGGCGCACCTTCGGGGATATGCTCGCGCGTCGCTTGCATATCGGCCCGCACCTGCCCGATCGCCTCCTCGAAGCGGGCCACCTCTTCCGGCAGATGCTCCTTGCGCAGCACATAATGCGGCGCCTCCAGCCGGGCATGCGAATAGAGCTGGGCCCGGCCGATCGCATAGCCGCCGGAAACACCGATGCCGTGCAGGGTGAAGGACATTATTCCCCTTCGCCGAATTTATCGGCGATCAATGCGACCAAAGCGTTCATGGCTTGCGCCTCGTCGTCGCCGGATATCTCGAGCTTGAGCCGCGTGCCCTTGGCTGCCGCCAACATCATCACGCCCATGATGCTCTTCGCATTGACCCGCCGCGCATCGCGCGCAAGCCAAACCTCGGAGGCATAGTCGCTCGCCAGCTTGGTCAGCTTGGCCGAGGCCCGGGCATGCAGCCCCAATTTATTGACGATCTCGACTTCGCGTTCAAGCATGGCAGTGGGTCACATGAAAGATGCCGTCGTGGCCGCCGCGTTGGGCGCGCTCGACCAGTGCCGCCAGGGGCTCCTGACGATAGGTCAGCGCCTTGAGCAGCATCGACAGATTCACGCCGGCCACCAGCTCGACCCGGCCCGGGTCGATCAATTGGCATAGCGTATTGCAGGGGGTGGCGCCGTAGATATCGGCCAACACCAAAACACCGTCGCCGGTATCCAGCGTGGCCAGTTGCTCCCGCGCGACCGCGACGATTTCGCCGGTGTTGGAACAATCGCGCACGTCCAGGGCCAGCAAATTCGGCGGCTGGGTACCCATGACATAGGTGGCGCATTCGACGAGGCTTTCGCCCAAAGTACCGTGGGCGACGATGAGAAGACCGATCATGTAGACTTGTGTGCGGTTCGATTCGCCGATAGTTTACTCCTGCCGCCGCCCATGGCCCGTATCCTTTTCATACTAAGTTCAGCCGATGAACTGGTTTTGACCGATGACCAACACATCGCGACCGGTTTTTGGGCGCAGGAATTCATTCCGCCCTACGAGGCCTTCCGCCAAGCCGGGCACACGGTCGACATCGCCACGCCCAAGGGGCGCGCCGCCGTGCTCGATGCCCTGTGCCTGGCGCCCGAGTTCCACCTCGACGACCCGAACCGCCCGGCCCGGCTGGCCGCCGCCCTGGCCGCGCTGCCGGACTGGCGCAGGCCGCTGTCGGCCGCGGCGCTGGCCGGACAAGGCCAAATTTACGATGCGGTCTTCTTCCCCGGCGGCCACGGCCCGGTGGTCGACCTGGCCGACGATGCCGCCGTCGGCCGCCTGGTGAGCCGAAACCATGCGGCGGGCGGCCTGATCGGCGCGATCTGCCATGGCCCGGCCGGCCTGTTGCCAGCCCGCGCAGGCGGCCAATGGCTATTCCGAGGCCAGCGCATGACCTGCTTTTCGCCGGAAGAGGAGCGCTTGGCCGGCCTGGCCGACCGCCTGCCTTGGCTCTTGGCCGACCGGCTGGCCGATCTGGGCGCCGAACTCTCCTTCGCGCCGCCGGGCCAGGCCCATGTCGTGCACGACCGCCAGCTGTTCACCGGCCAGAACCCCGCCTCGGCCGGCGGTTTGGCCCAGGCCATGATCGCGGCCTTATCCGGCCTGGGGTTATAAAAGCCGCGCCGGCCAAGTAAAATCACGGCTTTAGAACGCCCAATACCAAAGGCGCGGCGCAGCCCTCAACCGCTGTACCGACGGCAATATGACAGATCGTATCCGCGAGATTCCCTACAACTACACCTCCTTTTCCGATCGGGAGATCATCCGCCGCCTGCTCGGCGCCGAGGGCTGGGCACTGATCGAGGAACTGCGCGGTGAGCGCCGCACCGGCCGTTCGGCCCGGATGCTGTTCGAGGTGCTGGGCGACATCTGGGTGGTCTCGCGCAATCCCTATCTGGAAGACGACCTCCTGGCCAACCCCAAGCGACGCGGCCTATTAATCGACGCCTTGCGTCATCGCCTGAACGAGATCGAAAAGCGCCGCCAAGGCAACGTCAAGGTCGGCCGCGTGATCGAACTGGCCAGCCAGGCCGTGGCCGGCTTCGCCGCCCATTTCGAGGAAACGGCGCAACTGCGGCACGCCATCCTGCACCGTCTCAGCCGCCACACCCGGCGCGACAACATCGCCTTCGACGGCCTGGCCCGCGTCTCGCACGTGACCGACGCGACCGATTGGCGAGTGGAATACCCGTTCGTGGTGCTGACACCGGACAGCGAAAACGAAATCCCGGCCCTGGTACGCGAACTGTCCGCGCTCGGCCTGACCCTGATCCCGCGTGGCGGCGGTACCGGCTATACCGGCGGCGCCGTGCCCTTGACCAAGCGCTCCGCCGTCGTCAATACCGAAAAACTCGACGCGCTATCCGCCATCGAACAACGCGTGCTACCCGGCCACAGCCAAGCGACGCCGGTCGTCACCTGCGGTGCCGGCGTGGTCACCCGCCGAGTGATGGAGGCGGCCGAACGCGCCGGCCTGGCCTTCGCCGTCGACCCGACCTCGGCCGACGCCTCCTGCATCGGCGGCAACGTGGCGATGAACGCCGGCGGCAAGAAGGCCGTGCTCTGGGGCACCGCGGTCGACAACCTGGTGTCGTGGCGCATGGTGACGCCGCAGGCCGACTGGCTGGAGGTCACCCGGCTCGACCATAACCTGGGCAAGATCCACGACGCCGCCACCGCGCGGTTCGAACTGCACCGCCTCACCGCCGACGGCCAGCCCAAGGGCACACCGGAGATCATCGAAGTGCCCGGCAGCCTGTTCCGCAAACAAGGCTTGGGCAAGGACGTCACCGACAAATTCCTGGCCGGCCTGCCCGGCGTGCAGAAGGAAGGTTGCGACGGCCTGATCACCCAAGCCAGCTTCATCCTGCACCGCATGCCGGCCCACGTGCGCACGGTCTGCCTGGAATTCTTCGGCACTGCGCACGAGGCGGTGCCCGCCATCGTCGAGGTCAAAAACCACCTCGACACCCAGCCCGGCGGCACCGTGCTGGCCGGCCTGGAACACTTGGATGCCCGCTATGTGAAGGCGGTCGGCTATGCGACCAAGGCCAACCGGCCCGGCCGGCCGAACATGGTGCTGTTGGCCGATCTCGCCGGCGACGACGAGGCCGCGGTGGGCGAGGCCGCCAGCCGCATCGTGCAGATCGCCAACGCCCGCGGCGGCGAGGGTTTCATCGCGGTCAGCGCCGAGACCCGACGCAAGTTCTGGCTCGACCGCGCCCGCACCGCCGCCATCGCCGCGCACACCAACGCGTTCAAGATCAACGAGGACGTGGTCATTCCGCTCGACCGTATGGCCGACTATACCGACGGCGTCGAGCGCATCAACATCGAGCTGTCGATCCAGAACAAGCTGGCCATGCTCGAGGCGCTGGAGCCGTTTCTGCGCGGGCCGTTGCCGCTGGCCGAGGACGAGGACACCATCGCCGATCCGGCCCACACCGAAGAGCGGCGCCAACGCGCGCTGGAACTGGTCGGCCGCGTCCGCGCCCGCTGGCACGACCTGCTCGGCCACCTGGCCGAAGAGGCGACCTTCCGCAAACTGCAATTGAAGGAAGAACGCGTCTCCTGGAAGCGCGAGGTGCGCAACGCCCTGCGCGAAATCTTCACCGGCCGCGAATACGAGCCGATACTGGCGGCGGCCGAAGCGATCCACCAGCGCGTGCTCAAGAGCCGGGTGTTCGTCGCCTTGCACATGCACGCCGGCGACGGCAACGTGCACACCAACATCCCGGTCAACTCGGACAATTACGCGATGCTGCAAACCGCCAACGCGGCGGTGCACCGCATCATGCAACTGGCGGTCGACCTCGGCGGCGTGATCTCGGGCGAACACGGCATCGGCATCACCAAGCTGGAATTCCTCAGCGACGAGGCGCTGTCCGCCTTCGCCGCCTACAAGCACAAGGTCGACCCCGAGGGCCACTTCAATCGCGGCAAGCTGGAACGCGAAGCCGACCTGCGCAATGCCTACACCCCGTCGTTCTCGCTGCTGGAGCTGGAATCGCTGATCATGGAGCAGTCCGAGATCGGCGCCATCGCCGACTCGATCAAGGACTGCCTGCGCTGCGGCAAGTGCAAACCGGTGTGCAACACCCACGTGCCGCGGGCCAACCTGCTCTACTCGCCGCGCAACAAGATTCTCGGCACTTCGCTCTTGATCGAGGCCTTCCTCTATGAAGAGCAGACCCGGCGCGGCATCAGCCTCAAGCACTTCGACGAATTCAACGACGTGGCCGACCACTGCACGGTCTGCCACAAGTGCGTGAACCCCTGCCCGGTCGACATCGACTTCGGCGACGTCTCGGTCGCCATGCGCAACTTCCTGCGCGAGCAGGGCCAGAAGAAATTCAGCCCCGGCTCGGCCCTGGCCCTGTTCTTCCTCAACGCCAGCTCCGACCGGGTGATCGACAGCACGCGCAAGGTCGCCATCGAATGGGGCTACAAAGCCCAGCGCCTGGGCCATGCCGTCATCAAGCGCTTAGGGCTAGGCAATAAAGACCTGCGCCAGCCGCCGGCCACCGTCGGCCGCGCCCAGCCGGTGGCCCAGGTCATCCACTTCCTGAACCGCCCCTTGCCCGACAAGCTGCCGAGCAAGGGCGCCCGCGCCCTGCTCGGCCTGAACGACAGCAAGGTCGTGCCCATCCTGCGCGACCCGGCCAAGGTCAGCGAAGACACCGAAGCGGTGTTCTACTTCCCCGGCTGCGGCTCCGAGCGCCTGTTCTCGCAAGTCGGCCTGGCCACCCTGGCCTGGCTCTATGAACTCGGCGTGCAGACCGTGCTGCCGCCGGGCCAACTCTGCTGCGGCTACCCGCAGACCGCCAGCGGCCGGCGCGACCAGGGCGAAGCCATCACCGCATCGAACCGCGTGCTGTTCCACCGCGTCGCCAACACCCTGAACTACCTCGA
>JAJZTS010000011.1 GCA_021848725.1 Pseudomonadota bacterium | reverse complement strand
GATCCGGCTTCAGCGCGGCGATGGCATCGAGATCGATCTCGTCGTTGCGGTATACGCGCACGGCTTCGCCCAACTCACCGAAGTACTGCACCAGGTTGTAGGTGAAGGAGTCGTAGTTATCCAGCATCAGCAACATATCGCCGCTACCTTTTGTGTTCTGTCAGGCCATGGTTCCGGATGATTGAGCTCGATACCCCGGAACAAAATGCACGAAAGCCGGCATTTTCCCCCATATCGGCCCTGACTTGAACCATTTTCCACTTCGAGCGGTCACTGCGGAAAGAAAGGCAGGAAGAGGTTGCGCAGCTTCCTGACAACCTCCAACTCGCCCTGGCTGAGTTCCTTGGCTGACTCCCAGTCGTAGTACACCAAGCCCGTCACTTTATCGGTGCCGATCGGCAGGATCAGGAAACGGCTCACATTGGGCAATAGCTGCCTGAAGCCATCCGGCAGCGCCGTTGGCGCCAGCTTTTTGACATCCGTGATCGAGACATCAACATTGTTCTTGATCGCCGCATGAAATGCGGTGGGTTTGAACTCGGTCGATATCTTGAGTTTTGGTTTGATCTCGTCCACGCCCTGGCCATAGCCGCAGCGCACATACATATCGCCCGACTTCACCGCCATAAACAACAGGCAGCGGACCACGCCGAACGATTCGCAGAACACGGGGAACATGGCCGCCGCAAGCTCCTCGACGGTCTTTTTCCGCTCCCCGGACAATTGGGCCAAAAGCCGTTCGAGGGCGGATTGAGCGTGCCGGGACGGGGCGGCGGCCTTATTGCCCCGCCTCTGTTTAAACGCCTCAATCTTGCGTTTCACCAGGCCGCTCAATTTCAATGCGCCCGGCAGGCTCGATGCGGAGACCAGCTTGCTTGCCTCCTCGGCCTTGCCTTCGTGAATCAGGGTGGAAACGGCAGTGGAAAATTTCGCGACCTCGATCAAGCCCTGATCGCCGGAGCCGTCGATGATGGCAACGATCTGCTCGGGCAAGTGCCAGTGCTTGGCCACCTCGGAGCCGATTTCCTGCAAGCTGATACCTAGCACTTCCTTGGCCGCGGCCTGGGCATCGCGCCCACCCGCGACCAGCGCGTCGATGGCCGCCATGTCGCCCGGCAGGTATTTGCCCACCATCAGGCTACCGAGGTCGTACATCAAGGCCGCGATCGAAGCGTGCTCCATCCTGTCCGGCAAGGCATTTCTGGCTACCTCCGACGCGAGCAGCGTCCGTGAAAGGCTCCCGTCCTCCTCCAGTTCCGCATGGCTGACCATTTTCGTGCCGAGCACGATGTGCAGCAGCCCGTCGGCCCCCACCACCTCGAGCGCGGACGAAACGGAGGCCGTTTGTTCGGCGAAGGGGGCGTACATGGGCGAATTCGCGAGCTTGAGCACCTTCTGGGTCAGGGCGAGGTCTTCGACGATTTCGTGCGCGAGTTCGGTGTGGCTCCTGGCCTCGCCATGCAAGGCGGTCAGGATCGAGGCGACCTTGCTTTCCGAGGCCGGCAGGCCGCCCGTGCCCTGCATCGCGGCGAACAGCCTGTTCAGCGTTTCCTCCGCGGTCATGCTGCCGCCTTCAACAGGGAGGCCAATGCGGCGCCGGAGATCGGCTTTCCTAACAGATAGCCCTGGATCAGGTTGCAGCCGGATTTTCTGAGAAAATCGAACTGCCCTTCGGTCTCGACCCCCTCGGCCACGACCTTCAGGTCGATGCTGTGCGCCAGATTGATCATGGCGGTCACCAGCTTCTCGTCCGCGAACGAACCCTTGCCGGGCTTTTCTATCGCGCGGATGAACGCCTTGTCGACCTTGATGCTGGAAACCGGCAAGCGCGTCAGGTAGGCGAGGCTCGAAAAGCCCGTGCCGAAATCGTCGATCGAGAAGCGGATGCCTAGCTCGCGCAGCTTGGCCAGGGCGCGTTCGGTTTTTTCCTGGCTTTTCATCAGGGTGGATTCCGTGATCTCCAGGACCAGCCGGTTCGGGTCGATGCCCGCCTCGGATATGGCCTCGAGCACCAGGGCGTCGAAATCGTCCGCCCCGAATTGAACGGGCGAAACGTTGACCGACATGACGAAGTCGGGCATCAGCTCGCGAAGCTGCTTCAACTGGTGGCAGGCATAGCGCAGCGCCCATTTGCCAAGGAACGGCATGAGCCCCGAGTCCTCGACGATCGGGATGAACTTGTCGGGCGGAACCCGACCGAAGGTATGGCTGGTCCAGCGCATCAAGGCCTCGGCACCGACCAGCTTGCGGTTGATGTCGAATTGGGGCTGGTATTCGAGATAGAACTCGCCCTCTTGAATACCCTTATGGATGGCCGCCTTGATCGAAAAGTCGGCGCTCTCGTTCGACTCCGTAAAAACGCTGACCCGGTTCTTTCCGGCGTTCTTGGAGTAGTACATCGCCGTGTCGGCGTTCTTCAGGACCGTCGAGTAGTCCTCGCCGTGCATGGGGTATTCGGCGACGCCGATGCTGACGCCGAGGTAGGCATTATGCGGCGCGGTATCGTATGGCCTGGCGATGGCGAGCAACACATTGGTCAGCTGACTGCTTGCCGCGGCGGCCGAACCCTCCAGCAAGATGACGAACTCGTCGCCGCCGAGCCGGGCCAGAATGTCGTTGGGGCCGATCACCTTGGCGAGGCGCCGTGTCGTCTCTTTCAGCACCGCATCGCCGATAGGGTGGCCGAAGGTATCGTTGACCTTCTTGAAGCCGTCCAGATCGAGCAGCGCAACCGAAAACGGCTTGACTCCACGCTTGGCGAGTTGCTCGAAGGCGCGCTTCAGGTAGGTACGATTGGGCAAGCCGGTCAATTCATCGTGCTCGGCGGCATGGCGCAAAGAGGCATCGCCGACCTTCCATTGGGAAATATCGATGATGCACAGCATGTATTGCCGGGCATCGGCCAGCAGATAGGCCCGGATGTTGACCCAAAGCTCGTTGCCCTGCCTGACGATACGCGCATCGCAAGCGAAACTTTCCGACTGCTCCGCGACCTGGGAACGGAACGCCTCGGCATCCTCCGCATGCAGGAGTTCCGTAAAGTCCGGCGGCAGCCGAGTCAGGCTGTCGACTCCGAACCAGCGCAGACCTTGGTCCGAAACGAAGGTCAAGCAACAGGCCGTGTCGATGCGAACCACCGCATCGAAGATTCGGTCGATGGTGGGGGGTGTCACCGAACACCCCCAATGCAAATAAACATTAGGTGGATAGCGACCATCTCACGGAGCCAGGAAGATCAGGCCGAAAAGAATCGGCTCTTTCGACAGAAAATTCAAGCGAATAGGCCGCAGCAGCGGCCATTTTTCGCCGATTTCGCCGAGACTGCCCGAAGCACCCCAAATCGAAACAAGGCTTCCAGATCGGGGACTACGCTAGGTGGCCGGCAAAGCCGGCCACCCTACTCGGCCTCGCCTTCAATGCCGGCCAGGGCAAGCTCGGCCGCGCGCACGACCGCCCGGGCCTTGTTGCGGGTCTCGATCCATTCGTTGTCGGGCACCGAGTCGGCGACGATGCCGGCCCCGGCCTGGACATAGAGGGTCTGGTCCTTGATCACCGCGGTGCGGATGGCGATGGCCAGGTCCATGTCGCCGTTGAAGCCCAAGTAGCCGACCGCGCCGGCGTAGATGCCGCGTTTGGTCGGCTCCAACTCGTCGATGATCTCCATCGCCCGCACCTTGGGCGCACCGGACACGGTACCGGCCGGGAAGGTGGCGCGCAGCACGTCCATCGCGTTGAGGTCGGGTTTCAGCTTGGCCTCGACGTTGGACACGATGTGCATGACGTGCGAGTAGCGCTCGATCACCATGTTCTCGGTGACCTTGACCGAGCCGGTCTGGGCGACGCGGCCGGCGTCGTTGCGGCCGAGGTCCATCAACTGCACGTGCTCGGCCAGCTCCTTGGGGTCGGCCAAGAGGTCCTGCTCGAACTTGAGGTCCTCCTCGCGGCTGACGCCGCGCGGCCGGGTGCCGGCGATGGGCCGCACGGTGACGGTGTCGCCCTCCAGCCGGACCAGGATCTCGGGCGAGGCGCCGACCACGTGGAAGTTGCCCATGTCGTAATAGAACATGTAGGGCGAGGGATTGAGGCTGCGCAGGCTGCGATACAAGGACAAGGGATGCGCCTTGAACGGCCGGCTCATGCGCTGGCTCAAGACCACCTGCATGATGTCGCCCTCGACGATGTAGCGCTTGGCCTGGTCCACCGCCGCCTTGAACCCGGCCTCGCCGAATTCGGACACCGCCTCGGCCGCCTCGCCCGGCTCGCTCTTGGGCGGAATCGCCGGCTGGCGCAACTGCCGGGCCAGTTCGTTGAGCCGCGCCTGGGCCGCCAAGTGGGCCTCAGACTGCAGCGGATCGGCATAGACGATCAGGCTCAACTGGCCGGAGAGGTTGTCGACCACCGCCAGTTCGTCGGTCAGCAACAACAGGATATCCGGGGTGCCGAGCACGTCCGGCTTGTGCGCCTGCGCCAGTTTCTTCTCGACATAACGCACGGTGTCGTAGCCGAAGTAGCCGCACAGGCCGCCGGGAAAACGCGGCAGACCCTGCGGCGTGGCGGCCTTGAAGCGCTGAAGATAAGCCTCGACAAAGGCCAGCGGGTCGGCTTGGTCGCTCTGCTCGACGGCCTGGCCGTCCCGCTCGACGCTGACGACATGGCCATGCACCCGCAGCACGGTGCGCGCCGGCAGACCGATGAAGGAGTAGCGGCCGAAGCGCTCGCCGCCGACCACCGATTCCAAGAGATAGGAATAGGGCTGGTTGGCCAGCTTGAGATAGATCGACAGCGGCGTGTCGAGGTCCGCCGGCAGGGTCTTCACCAGCGGGATGCGGTTGTAGCCCTGGCGGGCGAGGTCGTTGAATTCCTGTTCAGTCATGATGGTCCTCATGGAAATGGGTTGCGATCGGTAAGGGCAGGGTCAGTGCTGCCATCGCCATCGCCGATCGAATGTCATCTCCATGAGGTTCATGTTCAGGCCTTTGCGACGAGCTTGCTCGCGTCGAGCAGGCTGGGCACCACGGCATCCAGATCCAACTCCACCACCGGCCGGCCGCGGTTGTAGCCGTAGGGCACGCAGAACACCGGACAGCCGGCGGCGCGGGCCGCTTGGGTGTCGTTGAGCGAATCGCCGATCAGCAGCAGCTCGGCCGGCTCGATGCCGAACACCTGGCAGGCATGCAGCAAGGGCAAGGGCGAGGGCTTCTTCTCAGGCAGGCTGTCACCGGACAGGATCAGTTCGAAGTAATCGAACAAACCGGTGTCTTTCAGCAGCGGATGGGTGAAACGCTCGGCCTTGTTGGTGATACAGGCCACGCGCAGGCCCATGGCCTTGAACGCCTTGAGCCCCTCGACCACGCCGGGGAAGGGCCGGCTCTTGCGGCTGACCCACTCGGCGTAGTGCCGCTCGTAGATCGGCAGGGCCTGGGCGAACAGCGCCGGCGCCGGCTCGGCCTGCATGTCGCGGGTGAGCACCCGCTTGACCAGGCGGGAGACGCCGTTGCCGATGTAGGTTTTCACCTCGTCCAGCGCGATCGGCGGCAGGCCGAGGTCGGCCGCCATCGCCATGGCGGCGTCGGCCAAGTCCGGCGCAGTGTCGAGCAGGGTGCCGTCGAGGTCGATGACCACGGCCTTGACGGCCAAGGGCGTTGCCACCGTCATGCTTAGGCCTTGGCCAACTCGGCGCGCATTTCGCCGATGATGGTGTCGTAGCGGTTCGGGTCGTTCTCGTTGCGCTTGCCGAACACGGCGGAGCCGGCGACGAAGGTGTCGACACCGGCCTTGGCCACTTCCAGGATGTTGGCCGGACCGACGCCGCCGTCGATCTCCAGGCTGACGTCGACGCCCTTGGCATCGATCATCTGGCGCACTTGGCGCGCCTTGTCCAGCACGTAGGGGATGAACTTCTGGCCGCCGAAGCCGGGGTTGACCGACATCAGCAGGACCATGTCGATCTTGTCCAGGGTGTATTCCAGCACGTCCAAGGGGGTGGCCGGGTTGAACACCAGGCCGGCCTTGCAACCGCTTTCCTTGATCAGGCCGATAGTGCGGTCGATGTGCTCGGACGCCTCGGGGTGGAAGGTGATGTAGGTGGCGCCGGCCTTGGCGAAATCGGGGATGATGCGGTCGACCGGCTTGACCATCAGGTGCACGTCGATCGGCGCGGTGACGCCGTGCTTGCGCAGGGCCTCGCAGACCAGCGGGCCGATGGTCAGGTTGGGCACGTAGTGGTTGTCCATCACGTCGAAATGGACGATGTCGGCGCCGGCGGCGAGGACGTTGTCCACCTCCTCGCCCAGCTTGGCGAAATTGGCGGATAGGATGCTGGGGGCAATACGGAACTTCGACATGACGGCTTCCCTCAAACGGCAAATTTAAAGCCGCTATTTTAGCCGGTGGAACGCCACTCTGGACAGGCCAGATCAAATCGCGTGTAATGCCCTCTCACAGGGAAAAATCTCCATGAGCGACAAGAAATACCACATCACCGTCACGCCAACCTCCGTCTATATCCCCGAGCAATCGGATGAGGCGGGGGATCGTTATATCTTCGCCTACACCATCACCATCACCAATACCGGTAACGTACCCACCCAGCTGATCTCCCGGCGCTGGCTCATCACCGATGCCAATCAGCAGACCCAAGAGGTCCAGGGGGTCGGCGTGGTCGGCGAACAGCCCCTGATCAAACCGGGCGAAAGCTTCGAATACACCAGCGGCACCGCGCTGGCCACGCCGGTGGGCACCATGAGCGGCAGCTACCAGATGGTCGCGGAAGATGGCCATGCCTTCGACGCGGAAATTCCGGAATTCGTGCTAAGCATGCCCCGCGTGCTGCATTGATTTTGCTGCAACGCAGCTACACCCTTTTCGCCCCCATTTACGATGCGCTGATCGCCGGCCCATCGGCCAAGGTCCGCGCCCGCAGTCTCGCGCCACTGGCCGCATTGCCGGCCAGCGACATCCTGATCGACGGCATCGGCACCGGCCTCGATCTGCCCCACCTGCCACCGCAGCACCGCTATACCGGCCTCGACCTGACCCAGGCGATGCTCGAACGTGCGCGCCCACGCGCTTCGGATTTGGATATCGATTTCATCCTGGGCGACAGCCAATGCCTGCCCTTCCCCGATGCCAGCTTCGACCATGTCGTGCTGCATCTGATCCTGGCCGTGGTACCCGAACCCGCCGCCTGCCTGGCCGAGGCCGCGCGCGTGGTCCGCCCGGGCGGTTCGCTCCGTATCCTGGATAAATTTCTGCGGCCGGGCGCCTTGGCCCCGATGCGGCGCCTGCTCAATCCCCTCTCGCGGCGCCTGGCCACGCGCTTAGATGTGGTGTTCGAAGACATCCTCGCGGATTCCGCCAACCTGGCCGTGATCGACGATCGGGATGCCCTCCTCTCGGGCTGGTTCCGCCTGATCGAGTTACGCAAGACACATTGATGGAGCAATAGACATGAAACGGTTAGCTTGGTTTGTCGGCCTCCTCGCCCTACCTGCCCTCGCCCAGGATTACAACCGGTCGGCCATCCCTAACAACGGTTTCAGTTATGTCTTGGGCAGCGCGCAGGAACACTGGCAGAGCGGCCAGATCAATTGGTATTACAACCCGGCCAATCAGCCGGCCGGCCTGAACACGGACGATGTGGTCGCACTCTTCAAGATCGCCACCGCCAAATGGGAAGGCATGTGCAACCTCCACTTCAATTACCAAGGCCTGACCCAGGCCGCCCCCATGCTCGATGCCACCTGGGCCACCATCGACCGCACCAACGTGTTCGGTTGGGCCGTGCTAACCGGTAGCCGCAGCCAATACGACGGCTATACGCAATGGTGGTATGACGCCAACGGCAACATGGCCGATGCCGACATGGTGCTGAACAGCGCCCGCACCTGGACGCAAAGCAACAAACAAGACCTCGAAGCCCTGATCACCCACGAACTGGGCCACGTGCTGGGACTGAATCATTCCAAGACCTACGAATCGGTCATGTACGTCCCCTACCATACCTACAGCTACCAGCGCACCTTGCGCGGCGACGACGCCCAGGCCTGCGCCGCCCTCTATGGCGCCTCGCCCTATGCCGAATCCAACCGTTTATTCAACTGGGCCGAGCAATACCCCGATCTCTTTGCCCCCGCCGTCGCGGCATCCGCGATTTACGCCGGCTATTACTACCGCTATTACCCGACAACCAATAGCTATGTCGGCAGCAAAGACGGCGTCGTCTATTACATCGGTCCGGATGGACGGCTGCAGCAACTCGACGCCCTGAGCAATTACCTGGGAACGGCCTATGCCGCGGGTTTCTGAGCACCCTGGAAACGACGCTATGGAAATGACCACGATTGCTTTAGCATTCGCCCCGGAAATCGATCCTGCCCCCACCCCGTAGCGAACCCCTCAGTGAAATCGACCGCGTTAATCCTAACTTGCCTGCTGCTCGCCCTGGCCGGCTGCGCCACGCCGCCGCAAAAAGCCGCCATTCCACCCCAGGCACAAAAAAGCATCCCGCCCGCAGAGGCTAAGCCGACACAGGCCGCCGCCCTCCCCCCCGCTACCGAAGCGCCGGCCGAACCCGTGCCGAGCAAGACACCGCCAACCGCGATGCCTTGGCTCAAACCCAGCAGCTTCGCCGACCTGCCCGGCTGGCATGACGACGACTTCAGCGCGGCCTGGCCGGCCCTGCTCAATTCCTGTAAAGGCTTGAAGGGCCAGGCGGCATGGGCCAAGGTCTGCCAGCAGGCCACTCAGATCAGCCCGTTCGACGCGGAGCGCATGCGGCAGTTCTTCGAGGGCGATTTCCAGCCGTATCAGATTCAGCAGACCGACGGCGGCAACGAAGGCCTCATTACCGGCTATTACGAACCCTTGTTGCATGGCAGCCGGAGCTTCGGCAGCCCATACATCTATCCGCTCTATGCCGCACCCGACGACTTGTTGGTCGTCGACCTGTCCAGCCTCTATCCCGAACTGAAAAACCTGCGCCTGCGCGGGCGCTTGCAAGGCAAACGCGTGGTCCCCTATTTCTCGCGGGCCGAAATCGAGAGCGGCGCCACGCCCACCCGAGGCAAGGAACTGCTGTGGGTCGACGACCCGATCGACTTATTTTTCCTTCAAATTCAAGGGTCTGGACGGGTTCAACTGGAGAACGGCGACACCGTCCGGGTCGGTTATGCCGACCAGAACGGCCATCCCTACAAATCCATCGGCAAGTGGCTGGTCGAGCAAGGCGAGCTGACCCTGGACAAGGCCTCGATGCAAGGCATCAAGGACTGGGCCCGCAAAAACCCGGAAAAACTCGCCACCCTGCTCAACACCAACCCAAGCTATGTCTTTTTCCGCGAGCTGCCCAACAATACGAGCGGCCCGCTCGGCGCCCTGGGCGTGCCGCTCTCCGCCGAGCGCAGCGTGGCCATCGACCCGCGCGCGATCCCGCTCGGCGCCCCGCTCTGGCTCGCCACCACCCGGCCGAACTCGGCCGAGCCGCTGAATCGGCTGATGCTGGCCCAGGACACCGGCGGCGCCATCCGCGGCAATGTCCGGGCCGACTTCTTCTGGGGTTTTGGCGACGGCGCCGGTCAACTGGCCGGGGCCATGAAGCAAAAGGGGCGCATATGGGTATTACTACCTAGAGACTATCCCCTTGTTTTGACTGGCGCTGCTGGAAAAAGTGGGTTATAAAGGAGCCGTGAAATTGTTTACTCGAGGTCCCATATGGAAGCCATCTCGTCCCTAGCCGAAAGCCAAGCCCAATACGCGGCCCAAGCCAGCACGATCGCGCTCCAGAGCGCCGCGCAGTCCGAGCAGCGTACTGCCCAGATCGCCACGCAGCAGACGCAGCAAGTGCAGCCGTCCAATCAGTCGGCCGCTGCCAACCCCGACCACCTCGGCAATAGCGTCGACACCTACGCCTAAGCTCAGCAAGCCCAACAATGCACGGCAGGCTTTTTAGCCTGCCGTTTTCATTCCAACTCGAACATCACCCGGAAAAAACCTTCATAGCGCACCGGCACACCTTGCTTGCGCGCAGGCTCGAACCGCGCCCGGCTAAAAGCCTCGACCGCCGCGGCATCGAACACCCCAGGTGGTTGCGCTTCGACCACCTCTGTCTCCAGCACCCTGCCCCGCTCGTCGAGCTTCAGCCGTAGCTTCACCCAGCCTTCCAGCCCTTGGCGTCGGGCATCGTCCGGATAAATCGGCTGGATTCGGCCCAGGACCGTAGGATGGACATCGACCTCGCGCGCGGCATACCAATGGGCATCGAACAAAGCCGGCAACGCCAAGGCCGGGCCCGCTGGCTCCGGCGCCGGCGCGGCGCGGCGGTTCTCGACGGTATCGGCCTGAGCCGCCGTCGGCATTGCGTCGGCCTGAATAGACTGCGGCAAGTGCTTTGCCAAGGTCTCGCCTTGCCCGGCTGGCACTGCCAGCCGCAGCTCGATCACCTGTTCGTTCTCGGGCTCCGCCATCGGCCGCACCTGCACCAGCGCAAGCACAGCCAAATGCAGGCAAAGCGACAGCAGCATCGCACGGGAAAGCGGTTGCCGCAGCACACCTTGTATCGCAGCCAAATCGAATACACGCATCCGATCAGTATAAATGCACCGTTTAGCGTGCTGGCAGCCTGGTCCGCCCCAATGGCAGTTGCAACGGGTTACTTGCTGGTGTCTTTGAGCAAGGCCTCGATCCGGTCGGCCGAAATATAGCCGGGCACCCGCTTGCCATTGGCGAACACCAGCGTCGGCGTGCCGCTGACGCCCAACTTCTGGCCCAATGCAATGTTGTCGTCCACTGGGTTTTTGCAACCGGTCGCTTTGGCCGGCTGTTTGCCCTTGAGCATCAGATCGAGCCAAGCCTGCGCCCTATCCTTGCTGCACCAGATTTGTTTGGCTCGTTGCCCGGCATCCGGGTGCAAGCTGGCGATGGGGAACGGGAAGATATAGATCGTCACGTTATCGAGCTTGGTCAACTCTGGTTCCAGTTTCTTGCAGTATGGGCAATCCGGATCGGAGAACACCGCCAGCAGCCGCTTGCCATCGCCCTTCACGAATTTGATCGCGTTTTGCAGAGGCAGGGTATCGAATTGGATGCGCGTCAATTCGTCGATCTTCTCGCGCGTCAGGTTGCGCCGGCTCTTCAAGTCGATGATCTCGCCCATCAACAGGAACTCGGCCTTCTCGTCGACATAGGCCAGTTGGTTGCCGTCGGCCACGATCTCATACACGCCGGGCAGCGGCGTCTTGGCCACGCTCACCACCTTGGCCCCAGGGAAGCGGGCCTCGAAGGCACGACGCAGTTCGGCATCGTTCGCCTGTACTTGAACGGCCGCGAGGGACAACAGCAACGCTAGGATTAAACGCATTTTCACTCCACGTGTTATTGAATCGCATGGCGCATCAGCGCCTGTTTCAACCAGGCCTGGCCATCGGTCAAGGTCATGCCGGTATTCCGTAGCCAGCGCAGCAACGGCTCTTCGCTGGCAAAAAGTTTCTTCAGGCTGCCGGTGACAAACTGCACCGAGCTGACATCCTCGTCCCGGCGCAAGGCATAGGCCTGCAGCCGGCCGAGGTCGCCCGGCGCCAGCTGCGCATCGCGCAGCGATTCCGCCAGCAGCCGGACATCGCGGAAACCGAGATTGATCCCCTGCCCGGCCAGCGGGTGCACGGTGTGCGCGGCATCGCCGATCAAGACCAGGCCGGGCCGCACCCAGGCCTCGGCCCGCCGCCGTTTGAGCGGAAAGCCCTGCGGCGGCGTCACCAATTGCAGCCTGCCCAGGCTATGACGGCCGGCCTCGGCCACGCGTGAGGTGAATTCATCGGGGGGCAGGGCCTTGAGCGCCTCGGCCTGTTCCGGCGTGGTCGACCAGACGATGGAAATCCGGTTGCCCGGCAAGGGCAGATAGGCGAGCACGCCGTCAGGGCGGAACCACTGATAGGCGATGCCGCGATGCGGCCGCTCGGTCTCGAAATTGGCGACCACGCCGACGTGCTGGTAATCCTCGATCGTCAGGCCGATGTTGGCTTGGGCGCGCAGCCAGGAATGGGCACCGTCGGCCCCGACCAGCAGACCCGCCTGCAAGCGGCGGCCGTCGGCCAAGATCAATTCATGCTCGCCATCGCCCCAGGCCACGCCGGCGGTCTCGGCCTCGATCGATTCGATATTGCCGGCCGCGCGCAGGCCCTGCCACAGCGACCAATGCAAACGGTTGCTCTCAGCGATGAAGGCCAGCTCGGACAGCCCGGCATCCAGCGCGTCGAACGCCAGATGGCCGCCGTCGTCGCCGGCGATGCGCATCGCATAGACCGGCTGACTGCGCACCGTCGCATTCCAGGCGCCCAAGGCTTGCAGCCAGACGACGTTGCCGGGGCTGTAGGCATAGACGCGGGCATCCCAGGCATCGCCCGGTGCGCGCGGCGGGTTCGGCTCGACCACGGCCACGCGCCAAGCCATATCGCGCAGGGCCAGGGCCAGGGCGGCGCCGCTCAGGCCGCCGCCGACAATGACCATATCGAAGACATCGCGTTCACTCACGACAACATCCTTCGCAACAGATGCATCCCTTGTCGGCGGCCGGCGGCGACTCGCGGCCGGTCACATCCCCACCAGCAAAAAGCACTCTGGCGGGGCCCCTGCTCCCTGCTCGCACCGCCCCGACAATGACAATATCGAAGCGATCTACCACGCTTGAGCCCCGAACATCATCTTGCGCGCGAAGGCCTTTTTCAGCGGCGGCAGCGCATCCATCAAGGCGAGGCCGACGCCTCGGCCATGGCGCAGCACGAAATTGTCGTTGGAGAACAGCTCGACCATCAGATCGGTCATGCGCATGCCGCCGCTCACGTCGGGGCCGCGCCGGTCGCGATAGCGCGTGCAGAACTCGGCGCTGCCCAATGCCGGCTTGTCCGCCTCCCAGATGAGTTGGCCGAGCTGCCAGGCATCGCGCAGGCCGAGGTTGAAGCCCTGCCCGGCCACCGGGTGTAGGGTCTGGGCGGCGTTGCCAATGCGCAGGATGCGCGGCCCCTGCACCGGTTCGCTGGTGATCATGCGCAGCGGGAAGGCCGCGCGCTTCGAGGCGGTGAGGAAGCGGCCCTGGCGGTCGCCGAAGCGGCCGTGCAGGCGCGCCAGAAAGGCGGCATCGTCCAGCCCCAGCACCGCCTCGGCCTGGGCGTTGGGCACGGTCCAGACCAGGGCATAGGCCTCGCCCAGCGGCAGCAGGGCCATCGGCCCCTCCGGGGTGAACCGTTCATAGGCGCGGCTGCCGTGCGGCTGCGCCGTCGTCACCGTACACAGGATCGCGGTCTGGCCGTAGTCCTTCACCTGTTGCCGCCCGGGCAGGCTCTTGCCGCCGTCGGCCAGCACCACCAGATCGGCGGTCAGCAATTGCTCGACGCCGCCGCGGTGAAACTCGACCGCGCCATAGCCGCTGGTCGAACGGATCGCCGTGACCTGGGCGCCGGTCGATACCGTCGCCCCGCTCTGCTGCAACTGCGCCGCCAGGGCGGCATAGAGATCGCCGTATCGGGTGACATAGCCCAGGGCCGGCACGCCCATCTCGCTCGCCAGCAGTTCGGCGCGGCCGAAGCTGCCGCGCTGCGAGACATGGATGGTCGAGATCGGCGTCGCCTGCTCGGCCAGGGCCGGCCAGGCGCCGATGCGCTCCAGGATCAGCCGCGCGCCCTGCGACAAGGCGATGGCGCGCGGATCCTGGGCGGCGAGCACGTCACGCGCCTCCAGCACCGCGACGCGGTATTCGCTACCCGCAAGGGCAGCGGCCAGCGCGGCGCCGACCGGGCCGCCGCCGACGATGGCAATATCGTAATGGGCATCGCCGCGAAGCGGCACTACGTCCCCCTCTCCCGCAAGCGGGAGAGGGTTAGGGGAGAGGGCCCTATCAGTCATGCCGCATCACCTCCTCGATCTCGGCCACCGCTTTCGGCGCGCCGCGGGTCAGTAGCTCGCAGCCGGCCTCGGTCACCAACACATCGTCCTCGATGCGGATGCCGATGTGCCACAAGGCCTCGGGCACGTCGTCGGCCGGGCGAATGTAGAGGCCGGGCTCCACGGTCAGGGTCATGCCCGGCTGCAAGGGCCGCCAGTCGCCGGCCTGCTTGTATTCGCCGGCATCGTGCACATCCAGGCCCAGCCAATGGCCGGTGCGGTGCATGTAGAAACGCTTGTAGGCCTCGCCCTCGATCAAGCCGTCGACCTCGCCCTTGAGCAGGCCGAGGTCGACCATGCCCCGCACCAGCACCTTCACCGCCGCCTCGTGCGGCGCCTGCCAGGGGCGGCCCGGCGCGACTTGGGCGATGGCCGCGGCCTGGGCGGCCAGCACGATCTCGTAGGCATCGCGCTGCGCCGCGCTGAACCGGCCAGCGACGGGGAAGGTCCGGGTGATGTCGGCAGCGTAGCCGCGATATTCGGCGCCGGCGTCGATCAACAGCAGGTCGCCGGCCTTGAGCGGCTGATTGTTGAACACGTAATGCAGCACGCAGGCGTTGGCGCCGCCGGCGACGATGGAGGTATAGGCCGGCGCCTCGGCCCCCTGGCGGCGGAAAGCATAGAGCAGTTCCGCCTCGATCTCGTACTCGTGCCGGCCCGGCCGGGTCGCGCGCATCGCCGCGATGTGCGCCGCGGCCGAGATGTCGGCGGCACGCCGCATCAGCTCGAGCTCGAAGCTGTCCTTGAACAGGCGCATCTCGTCGAGCAGGCCGCGGGCATCGACCAGGCGCTCCGGCGCCTGCACCCCGCTGCGCGTCTTGGCGCGCACGGCATTGAGCCAGCCGACCACGCGCCCATCCCAGGCCGGGTCGTGGCCGATCGCATAGTGCAAGGCCGGGCTGTTCTCCAGCAGCCGCGGCATCTGCTCGTCGAGTTCCGCGATAGGATGGGCGGCATCGAAGCCGAAGGCCTCGCGCGCCGCCTCCGGGCCATGGCGGAAGCCGTCCCAGATCTCGCGCTCCAGGTTCTTCTCGCGGCAGAACAAGAGCTGCTGCGGCTGTGCGCCGGCGACCAACACCAGCACCGCTTCCGGCTCGGTGAAACCGGTCAGGTAATAGAAGTAGCTATCGAAGCGATAGGGATGATGGGCGTCGCGGTTGCGCACGGTCTCGGGCGCGGTGGCGATGACCATCACGCCCTCGCCCATCCGGTCCAGCACGCGCTGGCGGCGCTGGTGGAAGGCCTCGATATTAAGCGACATGGCGCAGCTCCAATTCCCGGTCGAGCGCGGCCAGGCGCTCCGGCGTACCGATATCCTCCCAGCGCCCGGTGAAGTGCTCGCCGCTGACTTGGCCGCGCGCCATGGCCTGGCGCAGCAACGGCGCCAGCGCCGCCTTGGTCCTGGGCGCGATGCCGGCGAACAGCTCGGGCCGATAACAGGCGACGCCGGAGAAGGTGAGCTTGCCCGCGCCGTCCTGCCTCGCCTTGCTGCCGTCCAACGCGAAGTCGCCCTGCGGATGGTGCGGCGGGTTGTCGACCAGCACGACATGGGCCAGGTGCTCGGGATTGCCGGCCATGCCCTGCAGCACCGGCAGCAGGCGGGCATAGTCGAATTCGGTGTAGACATCGCCATTGGTCACGACGAAGGGGCCTGTGCCCAACAGGGGCAAGGCGGTGACGATGCCGCCGGCGGTCTCCAGCGGCAGGCCCTCGTCGGAATAGGCGATGGTCACGCCGTAGGCGGCGCCGTCGCCGAGGTCGCGCTCGATCTGCAGGCCGAGGTGGGCGTGGTTGACGACCAGGCGCTCGAAGCCGGCCCGCTTGAGCCGCTCGATCTGCCAGCCGATCAGCGGCTTGCCGCCGGCCTTGAGCAAGGGCTTGGGCGTGTGTTCGGTCAGCGGGCGCATGCGCTCGCCCAGGCCGGCCGCCAGGATCATGGCTTTGAACTCGGCCGCCATCTCAGAAGGTGTAGCCCACTTCCGCCTGCCGACCTTCCAGCGCGTCGAGCAAGCGCAGCAAGGGCGCCAGGGCGTTGTAGCGCTCGCAGGCGCGACGCAGGTAGTGCATGACCAGCGGCATGTCCTTGAGGTAGCCCGCCTTGCCGTCGCGGTGGTAGAGCCGGGCGAAGATGCCGAGCACCTTGATGTGGCGCTGCACACCCATCCACTCGAAGTCGCGGTAGAAGTCGGCGAAGTCGGCCGGCACCGGCAGCCCGGCCTTGCGCGCCGCCTCCCAGTAGCGGATGGTCCAATCGAGCACCTGCGCCTCGTCCCACTTGATGTAGGCATCCTTATAGATCGACACCAGGTCGTAGGTGATCGGGCCGTAGACCGCATCTTGGAAATCGAGCACGCCGGGGTTGGGCTCGGTCACCATCAGGTTGCGCGAATGCCAGTCGCGGTGGACGTAGACCTTGGCCTGGGCCAGGTTGTTGTCGAGGATGGCGCGGAAGGTGCCGTCCAGCATGGCGCGCTGCTCGGCGCTCAATTCGAGCTTGAGGTGCTTGGCCAGATACCACTCGGGGAACAAATGCAGCTCGCGCGCCAGCAGGGCCTCGTCGTAGTCGGGCAGTTCGCCCGGCCGGCTGGCCGCTTGGATCCGAATCAAGGCCGCATTGGCATCCCGATACAAGCCATCGGCCGTCTGCTCGTTCAGCGCCGCCATATAGGTGGTGTCGCCGAAATCGGACAACAGCAGAAAGCCCTCCGCCAGGTTTTCGGCCAGGATCTCCGGCGTATTGGCGCCGGCCGCGCGGAACAGCCGGGCGATGTGGATATAGGGCCGGCAGTCCTCGTGGCTGGGCGGCGCATCCATCACGATATAGCTGCCCGACGCCGTCCTGGCTCGAAAATAGCGGCGGAAGCTGGCATCGGCCGAGGCCACTTCCAGAGCAACCAAAGGCGCCGGCAGGGCCGACTCGACCCATTGGCGTAGGCGTTCTGTTCTTTCCATCGAATTCGTTCCGGGCGATAATCCCGTCCAAATAAACCAGAGCGATTCTAGCACCCGCGCCCCATCCTCATGCCGATCAAGCGTCTCTTGCTCTTAGCGGTACCGCTGACGGTATTCAGCATAGGGACGTTTGCCGCCGAACCCGAGGGCATCGTCCTCAAGAAATCCCTGACCCTCTATGTCGCTGCCCCAGGCGAGGCCGGCAGCAAAGCCCTGCCGGTCTTCGTCGATGCCGACCTGATCACCGGCGCGACCGACCAATACGTCGAGGCCAGCGGCCAAGTCGTCGCTCGCCGGCTGGACGAGAACTTAAGCGCCGACTGGATGCGCTACGAACAGCCCGAAGACCGCCTGCATGCGCGCGGCAATGTCGTACTGACCCGTGGCCGCACCCGGGTCGAAGGCGACGAGCTGCAGCTGCAGCTCGCCAGCCATCTGGGCAAGATGCGGCCGATACGCTACGAGAGCCAGGGCGACAAGGGCCAATACGTCCGAGGCGGCGCGGCCGAGCTGCAATTCGAAGGCGAAGACCGTTATCAACTGAGTGAGGCCACCTACACCAGTTGCCCGGTCGGCAACGACGATTGGGTGTTACGTACCGACGACCTCAAGCTGGACTACACCGACAACATCGGCGCCGCACGCAATGTCCAGGTCGAATACCTGGGCATGCCCATCCTCTACGCCCCTTGGATGGATTTCGGTCTGGACGACAAACGCAAATCCGGTTTCCTGACACCCGCGGTCGGCGTTTCCGACAAGCGCGGGGCCGAAGTGACCGCGCCCTGGTATTGGAATATCGCGCCCAATCGCGACGCCAGCTTCACCCCGCACTATATGTCCAAGCGCGGTATGCAACTGGGCACCGAGTTCCGCTATCTGGATAACAGCTACCAGGGCAAGCTGGATGTGGAATATCTGCCCAACGACAAAGTCGCCGAGCGCGACCGCTATTTCGGCCATATCGTGCACAGCCAGCAGATCAGCCCAAACTTGGCCGGCAGCCTGAACATCAGCCAAGTCTCCGACGACAAGTACTTCACCGACCTAGCCAGCGTCGTACAGCAAACCGCACAGACCAACCTGCTCAGGGAGGGTACGCTGTCTTACAACGGTGGTTGGTGGGCGGCAAGCGGACGCCTGCAGTCTTTCCAAACCCTGAACAGCAACCCGCTCTTCTCCAGGTTGCCGCAGCTCACCTTGGTGGCGAACCAGCAGCACCCGCAGGGCTATCCGGTCGATATCGATTTCTCCAGCGAGTTTGTCCGCTTCACCCATGCCTGGACCAGCGAGCCGGAAGGCGATCGGCTCTATGCCTACCCGAGCGTGAAGCTGCCGTTCTCTACCAGTTACGCCCACATCACGCCGAAATTCGGTTGGCACCTGACCCGCTACGATCTCGATCGCGCCGCGCCCGGCGGCACCTTGCAAGAGACCCGCAGCCTGCCCGTCTTTACCTTGGATGCCGGCCTTGAATTCGAGCGGGAATTCGCCTTATCCAACGCGCAGTTCGTGCAGACCCTCGAACCGAGGCTGTACTACGTCCGCATCCCCTACCAAGACCAGTCCAAGCTGCCGGTGTTCGATTCGGCCCAGCTCGACTCCAGCCTGTACACGATCTTCAGCGAGAACCAATACGCCGGCATCGACCGCATCAACGATGCCAACCAGATCACCATGGCCTTGACCTCGCGCCTGCTCGACAACCTGAACGGCATCGAGCGAATTCAGTTGACGGTCGGCCAGCGCTATTACTTCAGCGACCAGCGCGTCACCCTGCCGGGCATGATGCCGCGCAGTGCGAACAGCAGCGACATCCTGGCCATCTTGTCCGGCCAGGTCACCAACCGACTACGCCTATCCGGCAACCTGCAATACAGTGCCGACCTCGGCGAAACGGCACGCTTCGGCCTCGGTGCGTTCTACCGCGACGGTCCCGGCCGGGTATTCAATGCCGACTACCGCTATGCGCAAGAAAGCCTGGATCAAATCGACCTGTCGGCGCAGTGGCCGTTGGCACCGAAGTGGTATGGCATTGGCCGCTTGAACTATTCCTTCCGAGACAGCCGCGTGATCGAAGCCCTCGGCGGCTTCGAATACAACGCCGGCTGCTGGTCGCTGCGCAGCGTCATGCATCGCCTGGCCCTGACCCAAACCGAAACGAGCAATGCCTTCTTCATCCAGCTGGAACTGCGCGACTTGACCAAGCTCGGGCCCAACCCGCTGGACCTCTTGAAACGGAGCATCCCCGGATATGCGAAGAGCGATGAATTCAATTTGCCATAAGCTGCTAGCCGTGCTGGCCTGCGCTGTCTGCCTGCAAGGCCTGCCGAGCGTCGCCACGGCGAAAGACCCCACCCCGCTCGACCGCATCGTAGCCGTCGTCAACAACGGCGTCATCACCGAACGCGAACTCGCGGCCAAGATCGAGCAAGTGAGCCGGCAATTGACGCGGCGCAACATCACGCTGCCGCCACCCGCCACGCTGTCGAAACAGGTACTGGAACGGATGATCACCGAGCGCGCTCTGCTGCAGCATGCCGAAGAGATCAATATCCGGGTCGACAGCACGCAACTCGACCGCGCCATCACGCGCATCGCCCAACAGAACAATATGGATCTCGCCGCCTTCCAGGCCAGCGTGGAAAAAGAAGGCACCGATTTCAACGAGTTCCGCGAACAGATTCGTAACGAGATCATCGTCGCCCGGCTGCGCGAGCGCGAGGTCGACAATCGGATCAGTGTCACCGATGCCGAGATCGACAATTTCCTGGCCAACCCCGCGCTGAAAGACAACCAACAGACGGAGTACCTCCTGGCCCATATCCTGATCGCAACGCCCGAGGGCCTGGCACCGGACCGCCTGCAAACCATCAAGGCCAAGGCCGACAAGGCCCTGGCCGAACTCAAGTCAGGCAGCGATTTCGCGCAAGTCGCCGCCAGTTATTCCGATGCCAAGGACGCGATCGAAGGCGGCCAAATCGGCTGGCGTGGCGAGGGCCAACTGCCCAGCTTGTATGTCGATGCCGCCCGCACGCTGAAACCAGGCCAAGTGTCGGGCATACTGCGCAGCCCGAACGGTTTCCATATCGTCAAATTACTCGACCTGCGCGGCAAGAATGCGACACTGGTGATCCGGCAGACCCATGCCCGCCATATCCTGATCAAGACCAACGAGGTGGTCACCGATCAGGATGCCAAGAATCGCCTGAGCCAACTCAAGGAACGCATCGACAACGGCCAAGACTTCGCCGAACTGGCCAAGCTGCACTCCGACGACCTGAGCGCGGCCAAGGGCGGCGACCTGGGCTGGCTCAACCCGGGCGACACCGTGCCGCAATTCGAGCGGGTCATGGACGGCCTGAAAGTCGGCGAGGTCTCCGAGCCGATACAGTCGCCCTTCGGCTGGCATCTGATCCAGGTGCTCGAACGCCGCGACCAAGACGTGACCCAGGAGCGCAAGCGCCTGGATGCCCGCCGAATCATTCGCGAGCGCAAGAGCGACGAGGCCTTCGAGAGCTGGGTACGGCAACTGCGCGACACGGCCTATGTGGAATACCGGACCGAGGACTAAACGGTGAACACCGAGGGGGGCATCGCGCCCCTCGTCCTGACCGCCGGCGAACCGGCCGGCATCGGCCCCGATCTTTGCCTCCGGCTCGCGCAGCAGCCTCCGGCCGGCATCCCCATCGTGTTGCTGGCGAGCCGCGCTTTGTTGGAAAACCGTGCCGCCCAACTCGGCTTGCCCTGCGCCCTGCCCGACTATGCGCCGGGCATCGCCGCACCGACCAGCCTGCTCTCGCTCCCCTTGGCCGAACCGGCCCAAGCCGGCCGGCTGAATGCGGCCAATGCCGCTTATGTGCTGGCCTGCCTGCGCCGCGCGGTCGAGGGCTGCCGGCACGGCGAATTCTCTGGCCTGGTCACCGGCCCGGTGCATAAAGGTGTCATCAACGATGCCGGTATCGCCTTCACCGGCCACACCGAATTCCTCGCCGAACTGACCGACACGCCACGCGTGGTGATGATGCTGACCGGCGGCGGCATGCGCGTCGCCTTGGTCACCACCCACCTGCCCTTGCACGCGGTCGCCGCGGCGATCACGCCCGAGGCACTACGCGAGACCTTGCTGATCCTGCATCGCTCGCTGATACGCGATTTCGGCATCGCCGAGCCGCGCATCCTGGTCGCCGGGCTCAACCCCCATGCCGGCGAAGGCGGCCACTTGGGCCGGGAAGAAATCGAAGTCATCGAACCGGTGCTGCACGAGCTGCGCACGGCCGGCATGCGGCTCAACGGTCCCTTGCCGGCCGACACCCTGTTCCAGCGCAAATATCTGGAAAACTGCGACGCCGTGCTCGCGATGTATCACGACCAGGGCCTGCCGGTGCTCAAGCATGCGAGCTTCGGCGAGGGCATCAACGTGACACTGGGCCTGCCGATCGTGCGCACCTCGGTCGATCACGGCACTGCGCTCGAACTGGCCGGCAGCGGCCAGATCAACGACGGCAGCCTGCGCGCCGCCATCGCTCTGGCCTGGCAGATGGCCCGAGAAAGAGCCAAGGCATGAACACTGTCCATCGCCACAAGAACAGCCTGGGCCAGCACTTTAGCTCCGGCATAACGCCCGCCATGCGGGCATTAGCCTGCACTGAAATGTTGCCCCTGAGCATTAGACACTCATGAGCGAGCTCAATAAGCCACACCGTCCGCGCAAGGCATTGGGGCAACATTTTTTGCACGACAGCAACATTCTCAACAAGATCGTCGCCGCCATTGCGCCGCAAGCGGACGACTTGATGGTCGAGATCGGCCCTGGCCTCGGTGCCCTGACCCGCCCCTTGCTCCAGCACCTCAAGCACCTGCACGTCGTCGAATTCGACCGCGACCTGGTGCCGCGCTTGCGCGCCGAATTCCCGCCGGAGCGACTGACCGTGCATGAGCGTGACGCGCTGAAGTTCGATTTCGGCTGTCTGGGCACGAACCTGCGCGTGGTCGGCAACCTGCCCTACAACATCTCCAGCCCGCTCTTGTTCCACCTGGCCGAATACGCCGACCGGATAAAAGACATGCACTTCATGTTGCAAAAAGAGGTGGTCGATCGCATGGCCGCCGAGCCCGACAGCGCCGACTACGGCCGGCTGTCGGTCATGCTGCAGGCCCGCTTTCGCGTGGCCAAGCTGTTCAACGTACCACCCGGCGCGTTCAACCCGCCGCCCAAGGTGGACTCCGCCGTCGTACGCCTGGCGCCGCTGCCGGCCGAGGCCATCGCCTACCGCGATGCCCGCGCCTTTGCCGAGGTCGTCGCCCGCGCTTTCGGCCAACGGCGCAAGACCTTGCGTAACACCCTGAAAGGTCTGGTCGATCCGACCGCGATGACGGCCCTCGGCATCGACCCCGGCCGCCGCGGCGAGACCTTGTCGGTCACGGAATTCGCCCGGCTGAGCGAACAGGCCGGGCATCAGGTTTCCAGCCCTGCGGCCGATAACCCTACCTAGCGAACCGTCGAAGCCACGACCATGAGCCAGACAGAAGAATTTCTCGACATCGACGTAGCCCAAATCCGGGTCGGCCTCTTTATTACGCTCGACCTGCATTGGATGGACCACCCCTTCGTCACCAATACCTTCAAGATCAAGGATGAAGACCAGATCAAGACCATCCGCCGCCTGGGCTTGAAAAAGATTCGCTATTGCCCGAGCAAGAGCAGCGGCAAACCGCTCGACCCGCCCAAGCAGGCCTCAACCTCGGCCCCGATCCAAATCAGCCCGGAAGAACAGGCCGCCATGCAGGCCAAGAAGACCCGGGTCGAGCGCCTGAGCCAGCACCGGCAATCGGTGATGAAGTGCGAGAAGCAACTGTTGGAGGCGACGCGCGCCCTCAAGGCCGTCAACCACAACTTGTTTTCGCGGCCGCAGGAGAGCGTCAAGGCGGCGCAAGGATTGGTCGACAAGATGATCGACTCGCTGCTGACCGACAAAGACATCGCGATCCACGCGATGAACGACAAGGTTGCCGGCGAGGACGTGTATCACCACTCGCTCAACGTCTCCATCCTGGCGATGATCCTGGCCAAGGAACTCGGCTTACCCAAAGAGGAAATCAGCCTGGTCGGACTCGGTGCGGTTTTTCACGATATCGGCAAGACCCAGATTCCCGACCGCATCCTGCGCAAGACCGAACCGCTGACCAAGCCGGAGCAAAACTTCCTGGCCCAGCACCCGATCTACGGCGAGGAGATCGGCCGCTCGCTCAAGCTGCCGCTGGCGGTGCAGGAAATCATCCTGCACCATCACGAGCACATGGACGGTACCGGCTACCCCAATGGCCTGCGCGAAGCGGGCATCCCACAGCTGACCCGCATCGTCGCCATCGTCAACACCTTCGACAACCTGTGCAACCACGTCAATATCGCCAAGTCGCTGACCCCCTACGAGGCGATCTCGACGATGTTCGCCAAACAGCGGGCCCTATTCGATCCCGCCGCGCTCGCACTGTTCATCCGCAGCATGGGCGTCTACCCGCCGGGCACCATCGTCAAGCTGTCGAACGACCTCTGGGGCATCGTGGTCTCGATGAACGTAAAAAAGCCCTTGAAGCCGAATGTGCTGGTCTACGATCCCGAGGTGCCGAAGCAAGAGGCCATCATCGTCGACCTCGACGAACAACCGGACATCGCCATCAGCAAAACTTTCCGCCCGGCACAATTGCCGCGCGACGTGTTCGACTACCTCAGCCCGCGCACCCGCATCACCTATTATTTCGACGACGCGCCGGATAGCCAGAACAAGGCTTGACCGTGCCAGCACGCCTGCCGACCTGACTGTGCCTCTTACTTAGGTAGCCTCCCCCTCCCGGAGAAAGGCGGTATGCTACCGTTCCATTGACCTATTGGGTCACGCACCCAATGAACGCGCCCATGAACGACCCGGAAGAATTCATCACCATCGATGTCGACCAGCTTCGAGTCGGCCTCTATATCAGCCTCGACCTGGGTTGGATGGATCACCCTTTCCTAAGCAACAGCTTCAAGATTTCGGCGGCCGGCCAGATCAACACCATCAAACGGCTCGGCCTGAAACAGGTGCGCTACCATCCGGCCAAAAGCAGCAATCAACCGTTGTCCAGGGCGACGGCTCCCAGCACGACCGAAGCTGCGCCCACCGCCGAACCGGAACCGGAGATCAACCAGGAAGAACAAGCCGCCATGGCGGCGAAAAAGGCCCGCATCGAACATTTGAAGCGGCACCGCCAATCGGTAATCAAATGCGAAAAGGCCCTGTTCGAAGCCGTCGGCACCATCAAGAACATCAACAAGAACCTGTTCTCTCGGCCCAAGGAATGCGTTGAGGCCGCGGTCGGTTTGGTCGGCCAAATGGTCAGCTCCTTGCTGACCGATAAGGACGTCGCCATTCATGTCATGAATGACAAACTAGCCGGCGAAGATGTCTATCTACACCCACTGAATGTCTCCATCCTGGCCATGATTCTCGCCAAGGAGATGGGCCTGTCTCGGCAAGAAGTGCATTTGGCCGGTCTGGGCGCGGTCTTTCACGACATTGGCAAGACCAAGATACCCGACATCATCCTGCGCAAGACCGAGGCGCTGACCAAGCCCGAGCAGAATTTCCTCATGCAACACCCCGTCTACGGCGAGGAGATCGGACAGCAGCTCGAACTGGCGGCACCGGTACTGGATATCATCCGCCATCATCACGAACAGATGGATGGCAACGGCTATCCGGACAAACTCAAGGAACCCAAGCTGTCAAAATTGGCCCGGATCGTGGCTATCGTCAACGCCTTCGACAATCTGTGCAACCACGTCAATCCCTTGAAATCGGTCACTCCCCACGAGGCGATCTCCTTCATGTTCGCCAAACAGAAAAACCAACTCGACCAGGAAGCGATGAGTGTTTTCATTCGCAGCATGGGCGTTTATCCTCCAGGTACCGTGGTCCGGCTGTCGAATGAAATGTGGGGCAGCGTTGCGGCGGTCAACGTGAAACGTCCGCTGCGGCCAACGGTGATTGTCTACGACGCCTCGGTCCCCAAGGAAGAGCCCATCATCATCGACCTTGAGGACGAGCCCGGCCTCAGCATCAGCAAGACCTTTCGCCCGGCCCAACTGCCGCGCGAAGTATTCGATTACCTGAGCCCGCGCACCCGCATCACCTATTATTTCGACGAGGCGGCCGACGGGCTGAACCACTGACGACAATCGCCATGCAGAAGGAGCAACCCGACCCGATCGCACGCGCCATGGCCGATACCGCCATGGAGCTGTTGATCGCAGTCGATCCGGCGACGCACACCATCGTTGCGGCCAACTCCCGCGCCTGCCTGGCCTTGGGCTATACCGCCGAGACCCTCCAAGGCATCCCCATCGAGGCGATTACAGACCAACTGGCCGACCAGATTTACTGGAACGAAGTCAGCCTTGGTAGTTTTTTCCCCCAACAGCGCGTGGAGACCGAATATCGTTGCCAAGGGGGGCAGACCCTGGCCGTGGAAAAGTCCACGCGCCGGGTCGATATCGACGGTAAAAATTACATCATCATCTCGGCGTATGACATCAGCGACCGCAAAGCGGTGGAGGACACCGCCGACCAACTCGCCTCGCAATTGCGCGCCGCCTTCGAGTCGGTAGCGGAAGGCATTCTGATTACCCGGCTGGATGGCAGCATCCTCAACATGAACCATCGCTTCACCCGCATGTGGGACATGCCGGACTCCCTGCTACTGGAGCGAAGCGACGCCGCCATCCTGTCCTATATCCAGGAACAATTGACCGACCCGACCGGATATCGAATCCAACTGGTCGAGCTCTATGCCGATCCCGATCTCAGCCTCAGCAACGTCTTGGAGTTGCGCGACGGCCGCGTATTCAAGTATCAATCCAGCCCACAGCTCTTACGCGGCCAAGCCATCGGCCGCGTGTTCAGCTTCGACGACATCAGCAACACCGTCCGCTTCGAACAAGAATTGATCGCCGCGCGCGACCAGGCGTTGAAGGCCAATCGCGCCAAAAGCAGCTTTCTGGCCATGATGAGCCACGAAATTCGCACCCCGATGAACGGGGTCATCGGCATGACCAAGCTGGCGCTGGACACCCCACTCAACTCGGAACAACGCGAATACATCGAAATCGCGAACAGTTCGGCCGAGACGCTATTGGTCATCATCAACGACATCCTCGATTTCTCGAAGATCGAGGCCGGCCAGTTGAATATCGAGCACATCTCGTTCAATTTGCGCGCCATGGTCGGCGAGATTATGAGAACGCTGGCCTTCCGCGCCGAACAGAAAGGTTTGGAGCTCATTCTCGACATCTCGCCGGACGTCCCGGACAAACTGATCGGCGACCCGACCCGGCTGCGCCAGATCGTGCTCAACCTGTTGGGCAATGCCCTTAAATTTACCGAAATGGGCGAGATCGTTTTGAAAGTCGATCTGCTCAAGCGGGTCGGTGTTGGCGCTGAAATCTATTTCCTGGTGCGCGACACCGGCATTGGCATCGCACCCGACAAGATCGAAACGATCTTCGATTCATTCAGCCAAGCCGATGTCTCGACGACACGAAAATATGGCGGCACCGGCCTGGGCTTGAGCATCTGTCGACGTCTGGTCGAGATGATGCAAGGGAACATCTGGGTCGACAGCCAGCTTGGGCAAGGCAGCCGATTTCAATTCACGATTCGATTCGATGCCGACAACGGCGTGTCGAACAATTCGGCCTCTGCCCTGGCCGGATTCTCGGCCTTGATCGTCGATGACAACGCCAGCGCCGGCCATGCGCTCGCCGGCCTGCTCAAAGCCTGGGGTATGCAAGCTCGAGTATTGACCGATCCGACTGAAGCCGAGACCGAAATCCGGTGCGCCCGCGCGGCCGGGCAGCCCTACCAGTTCTTATTGATCGATGCGGCCATGGGACAGACCGACAGCTTTTCTCTTGCCATAAAATTGAGCGACCTGAGCACCGCCAAGCCGGTGATGATGTTGCCGGTCGCCCAGTTGGAGGCCAATATCGAGCGTTGCCGGGCCCATGGCATTGCCAGTCATTCGACCAAACCCATCCTCGCGGCCGACTTGCAAGCCGTCTTGCTTGAGGCCCAAGGGCCGGTGGCGAAATGTCCGGCCAGCCCACCGAACGGCACGGCGCCACACAATGCGGCTCAGCCCTTGCATATCCTATTGGCCGATGACGATGCCATTAGTCAGAAATTGGCCGCCACTTTGCTCGAGAAGGTCGGGCACACGGTCGCTTTGGCCAACGACGGCCAAATGACGATCCAGACTTGGCAAGAAGGCCAATACGATTTGATCCTGATGGATATGCAGATGCCGGGAATGGACGGCATTCAAGCCACGCGACGGATCAGGGAAATCGAACGGCAACGGGGCGACCACATCCCGATCATCGCGCTCACGGCAAATTCCGCACCGGATGAACGCGAACACTGCCTACAAGCAGGCATGGACGGCTATCTGGCCAAGCCCCTTCGCCAGGATGCCCTGTACGCAGCAATCCACTCTGCCTGCTCGGGCAAGCGCTAAGCGCCGCGCGTGCCCTTCTGGATGAACTCGATCTTGTAGCCGTCGGGGTCTTCGACGAAGGCAATCACCGTGCTGCCGTGTTTCATCGGCCCTGCCGGTCGCACCACCTTGCCGCCCCTGTTGCGCACTTCAGCGCAGGCTTGCTCGGCATCGCCCACTTCGATGGCGATATGACCGAAGGCGTTACCCAGTTCATACTTTTCCACGCCCCAGTTATAGGTGAGTTCCAATACGGTATGGTCGTCCTCGCCACCGTAACCGACGAAGGCCAGGGTGAACTTGCCGTCCGGGTAATCCTTGCGGCGCAGGAGCGTCATGCCCAGCACCTCGGTATAGAAAGCGATCGACTTATCCAAATCGCCGACCCGCAGCATGGTATGCAGCATGCGCATGGTTGTCCCCTGTAAGGGCCGATTGCAATCGGCCCTAAAATTGAAAATACAGCGCGGCGTTTTGCCTAAGTTTGGCCTTCGGCGCCTCGAACCCCGGATACAAGGCCGCAACCTCGCGCCAAAAACGGCTGGAATGATTGGGCACCCGCATATGTGCCAGCTCATGGCAGATCACATAATCGATCTCAGCCTCGCTGGCCTTGAGCAAACGCCAATTCAGACTCAACACGCCGGTCGGCGACAGGCTACCCCAGCGGCTGGTCGCGTTGGTCAGGCGAAAACGGGGCATCGGATAATCGACCCGAGCGACATGCGCGGACAAGCGCTCGCGCAAAAACCGGGCCGCCTCGCTGCGATACCAGTCGGTCACTAGAACGGCGGCACGGCCTTCGTCGCCACCGACCAGGATGCGATCGGCCAGCGGAAATACCAAGGGCAAGGCCGCCGGTTCGATGCTCAAGCGGCGCAGGCTGCCGAGATAAGGCAACTCGATGCCATCTCGCCAGCAAAAGGTCTGCCGACTCGCCCGCTCCAGGCGTTGCTTGATCCAGTCGGCATGTTGGTTCAAGAAGGCCTCGATGTGGCGCCAAGCCATGCGCAGCGGCGCATTGACTGTGATCTCGCCGCCCTCGCTCACCTTGAGCATCAAGGTACGGCGAGCGGAACTGCGTTTCAGGGTATAGACCAGCCGGCGCTCGCCCAACCACAGCTCGCCTTGCTCAATCTCGCGTAGGATAGGTCTAGCGCGCACCCGGCAATTGCTCCATTTGCGCTTCGATCCAAGCCTCGGTCTCGGCCAGCACCTCGGCCGGCTTTCGCCCCGCGGTCGCGATCGGCGGGCCGATGCGTACGGTGATCGTGCCCGGGTACTTGATGAAGGCATGCTTGGGCCACAACTCGCCGGCATTGTGCGCGACCGGCACCGCCGGCACGCCAGCCTTGGCCGCCAGCCAGGCGCCACCGATCTGGTAACGGCCTCGCTCGCCCGGCGGCATGCGCGTACCCTCGGGGAAGATCAACACCCAGAAACCTTGATCCAGCCGTTGCTTGCCGCGTTCCTCGATCTGTTTCAGGGCCTCGCGCCCGGCTGCGCGGTCGATTGCGATCGGGCTGAACAACGCGAGGCCCCAGCCGAAGAATGGGATGAACAGCAGTTCGCGCTTCAACACGAAAGACAAGGGCGGAAATATCTGCTGAAAGGCGATGGTCTCCCAAGCCGACTGGTGCTTGGCCAAGACGACCGACGGCACCGTAGGCAGGTGTTCCAGGCCTTCGATGCGGTAGCGTATGCCCAGCAGCACGCGGGCCAGCCAGATGACGAAGCGACCCCAAGCTGTAATCAGCCGATAGCGCGGTAAGCGTGGGATCGGCGCCGCCAGCAAGATCAGAAAACTGAACACGACGGTGGTAACCGCTTGGATCGCGGCGAACAAGGCACAACGCAGAAAGATCATGACTCGGCGATCAACGCCCGTGCGGCAGCGGCAAGGCTGTCGAAGATGCGCACGCTCGCCGGCAAATCGCCGTTGCTGGACGTTTTTGCGCCCTTACCGGTACGCACCAGAATGGGCCTGGCCCCAGCCCCGATCGCGGCTTCGATGTCGCGCAGCGAATCGCCGATGGCGGGCACGTTGCTCAAATCCATGTGGTAACGCGCGGCGATCTCCTCGAATAGCCCCGCCTTGGGTTTACGGCATGCGCAACGGGAGTCGGCCGGATGCGGGCAGAAAAAAATCGCCTCGATGCGGCCGCCCGCCTGCGCCACCATCTTGTGCATCTTCGCGTGGATGGCGTTCAAGGTCGCCATTTCGAACAGGCCGCGGCCGATGCCGGACTGATTGGAGGCCACCACCACCCGATAGCCTGCCTGGTTCAGCGCGGCGATCGCCTCAAGACTACCGGGAATGGGTTTCCATTCATCGGGGCTCTTGATGAATTGCTCGGAGTCGAAATTGATGACTCCGTCACGATCCAGGATGACAAGTTTCATGGCTGGTGCTTGGCTGACTGCGTACGTGGCCTATTTTGGCCGCGGAATGGCCTAGGCTCAAGCGGGAAATGCAGCCGGCGTCCCATTGACCTGATTTCGCCCTTCCGCCTTTGCGGTATTCAAGGCCGCATCGGCCCGGCGCAGCAACATGCCGAGCGACTCGTCCGGCCGCAGTTCGGCGACGCCGATGCTGATCGTGAACGTCAGGGTGGCATCCGCCAGCTCGGTCGGCGCCTGTTCCACGGCCTGGCGCAAGTCTTCAGCGCGCCGGATGGCCTCGGCCCAAACAAGCCGGGGCAATACCGCGACCAGTTCTTCGCCGCCGAAGCGGGCAAGCCACTCCCCTTCTTGCAAGTAGCCCTGGCAGACCCTGACCAGGGTACGCAATACCTCGTCGCTGCGCACATGGCCATAGCGGTCGTTGATCTGCCGGAAATGGTCGATGTCCAGCAACAGCAACGACAGCTTCTGGCCGCGCCGCTGCGCCGCGGCCAATTCGCGTTCGGCCCGCTCGAAAAATTGGCGGCGATTGGCGATGCCGGTCAGATCGTCGAGCGAGGCGATGTCGCGCAACCGCGCCTCCAGGGCTTGGCGGGTGCCAATCTCATGCTGCAAATGCGTATTGGCCTCGCGCAGGGTCAAGGTCGAGATGTATTGCTCGCGCAATTGCCAATTCACGCGATAGACCGTGATGCCGCCGAGTAGATTGGTCACCGCCAAGAGCAGCAGGTAATTCATCGCGAAATTCCACTCCATCGGATAGCGCAAGACCACCTGCCACAAGAAGCCCGCCGTGCCAAGCAGGCCCAGCGCAATGGACAAGCTGAACCGATTGGGGATAAACACGTAGATGCCCAACAGCATGGTCATCATGCTCATGCCGAGCCAGCCGGGCGTCAGGCCGCGATAGGGTGCGATCAAGACGAAGGCGCACAGTGCCGTGAATACGACCACGGTAGGGATGGTCCCGTTAACCAGCCAGACGGCAAAACGTTTGGCATAGAAGGCCGCTGCCAGGCCAAACAGGCTGATGCCGAGCCGGGTCAAGAAGACGACTGCATACTGCTGGCTCGTCCCCATATTGAGGTAATCGGTCAGCGTGAAGGCAAAGAAAACCAGGGCGGCCACCGCCATCGCGATGCGCGTGGCGCGCGCCCATGCCGCCTCGATGGCCTTGCGGAAATCGGCCTCGGTCGCCGAGTCGGCAAATTCCGCAGTCCAGCGCGATATTCGGTAGTCCCGTTCGGCTGGCATGGCTTAGCCCGGTGGCTTAACGGCTCGACAATTGACCGATGTCGGCCACGCTGTTCATCGTCGAGGCCAATCCGGTCAACAAGGCCAGGCGGTTGTTCCGCACCAGCGGCTCGTCCACCATCACCATCACCTCGTCGAAGAAGCAATCCACCGCCGCGCGGAGGCCGGCCAGGGCCTTGAGCGCCGCCGTGTAATCCAGGTTGGCCAGCGCCGCGTCCACCTGCGGCCGCACCGCGAGCAATTGCTCATACAGCGCGCGCTCGGCGCCTTCCTGCAACAGCGTCGCCTCCACCGTGTCGGCCACGGCCGCGGTCTTCTTCAGGATGTTTTGGATGCGCTTGTTGGCGGCGGCCAGGGCCTCCGCCTCGGGCAAGGCGCGGAACTCGCGCACGGCGGCCAGCCGCGCCGGCACATGGTCGATGCGGCGGGGCTGTTGCGTCACCACCGCTTCGACCTCATCCACCGCCGCCGCCTCGCGCAAGACGCCGCGCAGGCGCTCCAGCATGAACTGGAACACGTCGAGCGCGACGCTGTCGGCCACCTGGCCCGGCGCGAAACCGGTGCGGGCCAGTTCCAGCAGTTCCATCAGATCGAGCGGCAATGCGCGCTCCATCAGGATGCGCAGCACGCCGAGCGCGGCGCGGCGCAAGGCGAAAGGGTCCTTGTCGCCGGTCGGCGTCAGGCCGATGCCGAAGATGCCGACCAGGGTGTCCAGCCTATCGGCCAGGGCCACGCTCAGCGCGACGTTGCCCTCCGGCAGTGCATCGCCGGCGAACTTGGGCTGGTAGTGACTTTCCACCGCAGCGGCCACCTCGGCCGGCTCGCCGTCGTGCAAGGCGTAATAGCGGCCCATGATGCCCTGCAACTCGGGAAACTCGCCGACCATGTCGGTCAGCAGATCGGCCTTGGCCAGCAGCGCGGCGCGCTCGGCCAGCGCCTCGTCGGCACGGAGCATGAGGGCGATGCCACCGGCCAGCTTGACCAAGCGTTTCACCCGTTCGCCCTGGCTGCCGAGCTTGTTGTGATAGACCACATTGTCCAGGCGCGGCACCCGCGCCGCCAGCTTCTGCTTGCGGTCCTGGTCGAAGAAGAACTTGGCGTCGGCCAGGCGCGGGCGCACCACGCGCTCGTTGCCGCCGATCACTTTCGACGGGTCGGCCGGCGAGATGTTGGACACGATCAGGAACCGGTTGCTCAGCTTGCCGGCCGCGTCGAGCAGCGGGAAATATTTCTGGTTCGCCTTCATCGTCAGGATCAAACACTCCTGCGGCACTTGCAGGAAGGCCTCGTCGAAGCGACCGACCAAGACGTTGGGCCGCTCGACCAGGGCGGTCACTTCGTCGAGCAGTGCCTCATCCTCAATGGCCTTCACCCCACCGCCGACCTTGGCCGCGGCATCCTGCAACTGGCGAGCGATCTCGGCCCGGCGCGCCTCGAAGCTGGCGATCACCGCGCCCTCGTCCGCCATCTGCGCGGCATAGCTGTCGGCGTCCTTCAAGCTGACCGAAGCGGACTTCGCCTCGAAGCGATGGCCCTGGGTCGTGCGCCCGGCGGTGAGGCCGAGTACCGACAGCGGCACCACCTCGGCGCCATGCAGCGCGACCAGACCGTGCACCGGGCGGACGAAGTTGACCGTGTCCCAGCCGTCGGCCAGTTGATAGGTCATCACCTTCGGGATCGGCAGCTTGGCGATCGCCTCGTCCAGCGCCTTTTGCAAACCATCGGCCAACAAGGCGCCTTTCGCCGTGCTGTCGAAGAACAGGGCCTCGGCCTTGCCGTCGGGCGCGCGCTTCAATTGCGGCACCACAGCGGCATCCAGGCCCAGCGCGGCCAGCTTCTTCAGCAAGGCCGGCGTGGCCTGGCCGTTGGCGTCGAGGCCGACGCTGACCGGCATCAGCTTGTGCGAAACCGGCTTGTCGGCGGCCTGGGCCAAGACATTCGTGACATGCACCGCCAACCGGCGCGGCGAGGCATAGGGCGTGACCGCGCCGTCGGCATTGCTCAGACCTTGCGCCTTGAGCGATTCGGCCAGCGTGCCGGCGAAGACCTCGCCCAGTTTCTTCAGTGCCTTGGGCGGCAGTTCTTCAACGAACAGTTCAACCAATAAATTCTTACTGGACATACCCAAACCCCGTCATTCCCGCGAAAGCGGGAATCCATGTATTTTTCGATGCCGTCTGGATTCCCGCTTTCGCGGGAATGACGCCCTGAATTGCAGCTGCATTCATGCCGTCTTCTCCGCGATCTTCGCCAGCACCTCGTCGGCCCAGGCCTTCGGCGCCATCGGGAAGCCGAGCCGGGCGCGCGAATCGAGGTAGCTCTGCGCCACGCTGCGCGCCAGGTTGCGGATGCGGCCGATATAGGCGGCACGTTCGGTGACCGAGATCGCGCCGCGGGCGTCGAGCAGATTGAAGGTGTGCGCGGTCTTCAACACCTGCTCATAGGCCGGCAGCGCCAAGCGCTGTTCCATCAGATGCTTGGCCTGGCGCTCGTACGCATTGAAGGCGCCGAGCAGGAACTCGACGTCGCTGTGCTCGAAGTTGTAAGTCGACTGCTCAACCTCGTTCTGGTGGTAGACGTCGCGATAGGCCAGGCCTTCGGTCCACTGCAAGTCGAACACGTTCTCGACGCCCTGCAGGTACATGGCCAGACGCTCCAGGCCGTAGGTAATCTCGCCGGTGATCGGCTTGCAGTCGATACCGCCGACCTGCTGGAAATAGGTGAACTGGGTCACCTCCATGCCGTTCAGCCAGACCTCCCAACCCAGGCCCCAGGCGCCCAGGGTCGGGTTCTCCCAGTCGTCCTCGACGAAGCGGATGTCGTTGGTCTTGAGGTCGAAGCCGAGGGCCTCGAGCGAACCGAGATACAGCTCCAGGATGTTTTCCGGTGCCGGTTTCAGCACCACCTGGAACTGGTAGTAGTGCTGCAAGCGGTTGGGGTTGTCGCCATAGCGGCCGTCCTTGGGCCGACGGCTGGGCTGAACATAGGCCGCCTTCCACGGCTCGGGGCCGATCGCGCGCAGGAAGGTCGCGGTATGACTGGTGCCGGCGCCGACCTCCATGTCGTAGGGCTGCAGCAGGGCGCAGCCCTTGTCGCCCCAGTAGGCCTGCAGCTTGAGGATGATGTCTTGGAAGAAAAGCATGAAACTTGGCTTCGCAGGTTGGTCGAACCGGCGATTTTACAGGATTCCCACGCCGAAACCGGGGGGGAATCTCCCGCGGCCGCAAAACCCGCTCAGGCCTTCGGGATGATCAGACTGGCGCTCAGGCCGCCGCCCTCGCGCTCGGCCAGTTCGATGCGCCAGCCGTGGGCATCGGCCAATTGTTTGGCGATGGCCAAGCCCAGCCCGCTGCCGCCGCCGTTTTTCGAGCGCGAGTGTTCCAGGCGATAGAACGGCCGGAACACCGCCTCGCGCTCGGCCGCCGGAATGCCGGGCCCGCGGTCGAGTACCTGCACGGTCGCCTCGTGCTCGCCGCAGAGCAAAACCAGATCGACCGGACCGCCCTCGCCGTAGCGCAGCGCATTTTCCACCAGATTGCCGACGATGCGGCGCACGGCCAACTCGCCGGCCTTGACTACACAAGCGTCGGCCGCTGAACGCCTCACCCGTCCCGGTTCGCTGGCGGCTTGAGCCAGATCGGCCAACAGCTCGGCCAAATCCAGCGTTTTCGGAACCTCCATCTGTAGAGCGCGGGCGAAGGCCAGCATCGCGCCGATCAGGCGATCGATCTCGGCCAGGTCGCCCTCCATGCGCTGGACCTGCTTGGCATCCGCTCCTTCCAACATCGACAAGGCCAGGTGTAGGCGCGTCAAGGGTGTACGCAAGTCGTGCGAAATACCGGCCAGCAGGGTGGTCCGGTTCTCCAATAAGGCTTGCACCTCGGCCGCCATCCGATTGAAGGCACGGGTCAACTGCTGCCATTCTTCCGCGCCGGTCTCCGGCAACAAGGCCGGCAGGCGCCCTTGGCCCACCTCGGCCGCCGACGCGGCCAAACGTTTGAGCCGCACGGCGGTGCGGCGCACCATCAGCAGCGCCATCAACGCGGTCAACAAGGCGCCGATGAGCAAGAGGCCGGCCGCGGTCAGCGGCGCCCGCAGCTGATAGCGATCTTTCAGAAAACCGATCCGCAGGAGATTGCCGGCCAAGCGAACCTCTACCCACGACCAAGCGGGATCGGGGCCTTGCTTGAGTTGGATGGTTTGACCCGTGCGCCGAGACAGGATCGGTTCCAAGCGATCGCCGAAAAAGCTCCGCGCTTCCAGCTCGGCCAAGGGTTCGCGCACTGCACCCAACTCCAGCTCATGGTGCAAGGCCAGCTCCACCTCATAATCGCCTCGCGTTTCCGGCGGCAATTCCACCCAGGTCTGCGCGGCCAGCACGATGCGCGCGGCCAGCTCTTCGGCCGAACGCTGGGCCAACGGCTCGATCACCGCAAACCAGACCGCCACCAAGGCCGCCAGCTGGAAAACGGAAAAACCCGCCAGCAGGGCGGCAGCGGTACGGCCGAACAGGGTGCGGGGCATCGGTTTGGCCAGGGCCGCCGAGATGCGGCTTAACGCCGACTCCGTCGGCATCAGCCACGGCCGAGGTTTCCAGGTCAAAGCTTGCCCTTTGGCGAAAATAAATAGCCCTGGCCCCATACCGTGCGGATATAGGCCGGGTTGGCCGGATCCGCCTCGATCTTCTTGCGCAGGCGGGTCACGCGCACGTCGATGGAGCGGTCGAAGGCATCGCGCTCGAAACCCTTCAGCCACTCCACGATCTGGTCGCGCGACAAGGGGCGATTCGGGTGTTCGACGAAGACCTTGAGCAAGGCGAACTCGGCCTGGGTCAGCACCACCTCCACGCCGTCCCGGCTCAGGCTTTGGCCCAGCAAGTCGAGGGTGAATGGACCGAAGCTCGCCAAGCCCTCTTGCCGCGCCGCCTGATTGCCCTGCGCCTCCCCGCGCCGCATGACGGCGCGGATACGCGCCAGCAATTCGCGCGGATTGAACGGCTTGGCCAGATAGTCGTCGGCCCCTACTTCCAGCCCGACAATGCGGTCCACATCCTCGCCGCGCGCCGACAACATGATGACCGGCAGGTTATGTGCGGCCTTGAGTCGGCGGGTCAGGGTCAGCCCGTCTTCGCCGGGCAGCATCAGGTCCATCACCACCAGGTCGGGCACGGCCTCCCGAAGCCGCGCATCCAGCTCGGCCCCGTCCGCCGCCATGCTTACGGCATAGCCTTGTTGGACGAGATACTCCGCCAGCAGCTCGCGAATGCCGGCATCGTCGTCCACCACCAGGATATGTGTCTTATCCGCCAATTGCGCTCTCCGTGTTCGTCTGGCCCCATCGTCGGCGCCACAGTCCGATTTTTCCAGCCCGCGCAACAGTTTGTTACAAATTTCCCGCTGGAGGAAACTAACCTGCGCAGTCCAACGGACTAGACTGTGCACCATACGAATCGGAGTGGGAATATGAACAAAACTTTGGCCTGGATGCTGTTATCCATCGGCCCCTTGCTGGCTGCTGGTGCATGGGCCGATATGCCCGAGCCGTTCTTGCTGGCGCAGCTGACGCCGGAGGAACGCCATCGGCTGCATGAACGCTGGGAGAATGCCAGCCCCGAACAGCGGGCCGCGGTGCGCAAGGAACTCCGCGAGCGCTGGAACGAAGCACCGCCCGAATTGCGCGAGCAACAGCGCCTGATCATGATGGAACGACTGAGCCGTACACCTTTGCGCGACCGGGATAATCCACGCGAACAGTGGCAAGAATCCCAGCCGAATCGCCCGCAGCGGGATGGCTTCGGTGCCGGCTTCGAACAGCGCCACATTGAAAACGACGGCCCCGAGCGCCCGCTTCGCCCGCGCCGCTGATTCTCTAGAAAAGGAGACTCGACATGAACCGAACCCTCATCGCCTGCATGGCCGCCGGCAGCCTGTTTGCCGCCACGCCATCGGCGCAAGCCTCGAATCGCTACACAGATTACGCCCATGTCATCGCCAGCGAACCGGTCTATGAATATGTCGGCAACCCCCAGCGCGAATGCTGGAACGAACAAGTCGGCCAGGAGGCCGTGCGCGACCGCTCCTATGCCGGCGCGATCATCGGCGGCATCGCCGGCGGCATCCTGGGCAATCAGGTCGGCAAGGGCAGCGGCAGGAGCATTGCCACAGCCATCGGCGCGGCCACCGGCGCCATCGTCGGCGACGGCATCGGCAACGACGGTCCGATACGCCATGCCAGCCGCCCGGTTTATGCCGAGCGCTGCCGCACTGTCGAGCGTTCAAGCCGGAGGCTGACCGGCTACGACGTGACCTATCGCTACCACGGCCGCGACTACACCACCTTCATGCGCTATCCCCCCAGCGACCGGGTCAGGGTCAGCATCGACGTCGAACCGGACTACGACGACTGAGCCCGCCGATCCAGAGCGAAGCCCCTGGCCTGCCGAGGGCTTCGCTGCTACAGTGCCCCCATTCGAGAAAGAACGATTGTGGGCGTGTTGCAAAAACTTGGACTGGCATTTTTCCTGTTGGCCTTGGCCCTGACGGCCGCGGCCTCGCAAGACAAAGACTTCATCGCGGCACGCGACGCCTTCGCCAAAGGGCGCATCGACCAATTCGAGCGTTTGGCCAATAAATTCCCCAAGGACCATCTGCTCGCGCCCTATCTGCGCTATTGGCGACTCAAAAGCAACAACCCTTCGGTCAATGCGATGCAGGCCTTCATCGACCAAAACGCCGATACGCCGTTATCCGATCGCATGCGCCAGGATTTGGTACGCAAGCTGGCCGACAGCGGCGATTGGCAGAGCGTCCTCAGCCAAGCCGGCAAGCTGGTCAAGACCGACGCGGAAACCCAATGCCTCACGCTACGCGCCCGGCTCATGCTGAACGAGCCGACCGCCCAGAAGGACGGCGCCGCCTTCTACCGCAATGCGCGCGATTTGCCGAGTGCCTGTAACGCCTTGTTCGATGCCTTGTTCGAGCGCGGCAGCCTGACCGACGAAGACCGCTATGACCGCATACGCCATGCGCTGGAAGCGAACAACCTACGGCTGGCGCGCGAGATCGACGCCCGCCTACCCGAAGACCAGCGCATGCAGGCCGACGCCCTGACACGAGCGCAGAAATCGCCGGCGACCTTGGTCAAGGACGGCTCGGAACACCGCGCCCAACGCGAAGCGGCGCTCTATGCCCTGGCACAAATCGCCAAACAAGACACCGCGGCCGCCGCCCGGCTGTGGGAAGCGGAGCAAGCGGCCTACATGGAAAACGAGCGCAGCTACGGCTGGGGCGTGATCGCAATGGCCGCGGCCCGGCAGCATGAACCGCGCGCCTTGGAGTGGTATGCCCGCGCCGGCGAGCCGATCAGCGAGGCGCAACGCGCCTGGAAGGTCCGCGCGGCCTTATTGAAAGGCAATTGGCTGGAGGCGCTGTACGCCATCAACGGCCTACCCGAGACCACGCAGAACGAAACCACTTGGCGCTACTGGAAAGCGCGCGCCTTGCAGGCGCTCAAATCCACGGCCTCGGCCAACGCGATATTTGCCCGGCTGTCGAACGAATACCACTACTACGGCCTGCTCGCGGCGGAAGAGCTACCCAACCGCCTGGAGTCGCGCCCGGCCGACCATACGCTGACCCCGGACGAATTGGCCGAGGCGGAAGCGCGCACCGGCTTGAAACGCGCGCTGCTCTTGCGCAAGCTCGACCTCAAGGCCGATGCGATCGCGGAGTGGGACTGGACGCTGCGGGGCTTGAGCGATGCCCAGATACTGGCCGCGGCCGAACTCGCCCGGCGCGAAAAGTGGTACGACCGCGCCATCCTCACCGCCGAGAAGACCCGCGACATCCACAACTTCGACCTGCGCTATATGACGCCCTACCGCGACATCGCCGAGGCCTATGCCCGGCGCAACGACCTCGACCCGGCCTGGGTCTACGGCCTGATGCGCCAAGAGTCGCGGTTCATGGACTATGCCCGCTCCAGCGTCGGCGCCATCGGTCTGATGCAAATCATGCCGGCCACCGCCCGCTGGATTGCCGGCCAGCTCGGCCTGAACAAGGCCAAGGCCGCCAGCCAGATCAAGGAACCGGAGGAGAACATCCGCTACGGTACCTATTACCTCAAACGTATCCACAGCTCGCTCAGCCAATCGGCCGTGCTCGCCACCGCCGGCTATAACGCCGGCCCCGGCCGGGCGCGTAAGTGGCAGGCGGACAAACCGATCGAGGCAGCGATCTATATCGACAACATCCCCATCTTGGAAACCCGTGACTACGTACGCAAGGTGATGGCCAACGCGCTGTTCTACAGCCAGCGCTTCGGCGACGCCAACGGCAGCCTGAAGGCACGGCTGGGCGTGATCCCGGCACGGACGAAAGGTGCGAATGGCGATGGAACCGGAACGGGACCGAACCCGGATTAAGCCGGCCCGCGGCCAAGCCAACCTTGTCTGCGCCCCCACTTTTCCAGTTCCACCGCGACAAACACCACGCTCGACAACACCAGACAGAAGCCTAGCTCCGCCGCATTCAACGGCGCCGTCTTGAAGATGGGATTAAACGCCGGCACGTAGAGCACGGCCATCTGTAGCGCGAAAGTGACCGATACCGCGAGCACGAGCGGCCGGTTCGACAACATCCCTTGCCGGAACAGCGATTCACGTTCGGAGCGGATGGCAAGGACATTACCCATCTGCGACAAGGTCAGCACGGTGAAGACCATGCTCTGCCAGTGCGCGCTGCCGTGCGTTAGCGCCCAGGCCTGGGTGAAAAGCGATGCGCCGCCCATGAGCAGACCGACCCATATCACATGCAGCCACATGCCGTGGGCGAAGATACTCTCCTTCGGCTGGCGCGGCGGCCGCTGCATGATGCCCTTTTCCGCCGGCTCCGCAGCCAGGGCGAGGCCGGGCAGGCCATCGGTCACCAAATTGACCCACAGGATATGGATCGGCAACAAGGGGATCGGCAAACCAAGAAAAGGCGCGAGAAACAGGGTCCAAATCTCGCCCGAATTACTGGTCATGCTGTACTTCACAAACTTGCGGATGTTGTCGTAGATGCGCCGGCCCTGACGCACCGCCGCGACGATGGTGGCGAAGTTGTCGTCGAGCAAGACCAAACTGGCGGCCTCGCGCGCGACATCGGTGCCGATTTTGCCCATGGCCACGCCGATATCGGCCGCTTTCAGCGCCGGCGCATCGTTGACCCCGTCGCCGGTCATGGCCACGAACTCGCCGCGTCTTTGCAGGGCCTCGACGATGCGGATCTTCTGCGCGGGATCGACCCGGGCATAGACCCGGATGGTCGCCACATGGCGATCGAATTCAGCTTGCGAGCATTGGGCCAACTCCGGACCGGTCATGACCTCGCCGCCCGCTTCGAGGATACCCAACTCATGCGCGATGGCCCGTGCGGTCATCGGGTGGTCGCCGGTGATCATCACCGGCGTGATGCCGGCGGCGCGGCATTCCAACACGGCTTGCCGCGCCTCGGGCCGCGGCGGGTCCTGCAGGCCAGCCAAGCCGATGAATTCCAATTCGCGTTCCAGTTCCGACGCTTCGGCCGACGTTGGCAAGGCGACCAGATACCGTCGGGCGAAGGCCAGCACCCTGAGGCCCGCCGCCGCCATCTCTTCGAGCACGGTCTCGACCTCGGCCGGCAATTCGCGACACTGCGGCAACACGGTCTCCGGCGCGCCCTTAACATAAAACCCATAGCCCTCCCCGACACGATGCACGGTGCTCATGCACTTGCGTTCGGCATCGAACGGCATTTCGGCTACACGCGGAAAATCCCGGCTCAATTCAAATTTGTCCTGGCCTTGCGCCAAGGCCGCTTGATACAGGGCCACCTCGGTCGGGTCGCCCTGAACGCCGCCCTGCGCATCGAGGCTGCAATCGTTATTGAGCGCCAGAATGCGATAGAACGCCGTCGCATCGGCCGTCGGCCGCCAAGCGCGGGCCACCCGCATCTTGTTCTGGGTCAGCGTGCCGGTCTTGTCGGAACAGATATAGGTGACCGACCCCAGGGTCTCCACCGCCGGCAGCCGGCGGATCAAGGCCTGTTGTTTGACCATGCGCCGGGCCCCCAGCGCGAGCGAGATGGTGACCACGGCCGGCAAGGCCTCGGGGATCGCCGCGACGGCCAGACTCACGGCGGTGAGGAACATCAGGGTCACGTCGCCGCCGCGGGCGACGCCGACGGCGAACAGAATCGCGCACAGGCCGAGCACCGCCCAGGCCAGCCTGCGGCCGAAATCGGCCAAACGTTTCTGCAGCGGGGTCAGCGGTTCATCGCCGCCGAGCAAGCCGGCGATGCGGCCCAACTCGGTGGCCGTGCCGGTCGCCACGACCAGGCCCAGGCCACGGCCGTGACTGACCAGGGTGCCCTTGTAGGCCATATTGTTGCGCTCGGCCAATGGGACCGACGGGCCCGCCATGGCCGCCATCTGCTTGTCCACCGGATGCGACTCGCCGGTCAACGCCGCCTCGTCGCAACGTAAGGCAGCGGTTTCGATCAAGCGCAGATCGGCCGGCACCAGATCGCCCGCCTCCAGCACTACCATATCGCCGGGCACCAGATCGGCGGCATCGAGCGTGTGAGTGTGACCGTCGCGGCGCACGCGGGCCAAGGGCGCCGCCATCCGCTTCAGGGCCGACATCGCCCGCTCGGCACGATATTCCTGAATGAAACCGATCACCGCATTGAGCAGCACGATGACCAGGATCGCGCTGGCGTCGGTGGGTTCGCCGACCAGGCCGGAAATCACGGCAGCCGCGATCAGCACCAAGATCATGAAATCGCCGAACTGGCCGAGGAACATCAACCACGGCCCGCGGCGCTTGGCCTCCGGCAACCGGTTCGGGCCATGCTGCTGCAAGCGTCGCGCAGCTTCCGCTGTGCTCAGTCCCCGCACCGGATCGCTCCGCAATTCATGAACGGTCGCGTCGACCGCCAGGCCATGCCAAGCCCGCCTCACTTCAGGCGCGGTCGGCTCAGTGGCCATACAAGAAGCTGACGATGGCGAAATAAGTCAGCAGGGTCAGCACGTCCTGGATCACCGTCGCCAGCGGGCCGCTGCCGAAGGCGGGGTCGCGTTTCAGCTTGGTCAGCAGCCAGGGCAGGATCAGGCCGATGCTGGTGGCCAAGCCGCCAGCCACGAACAGTGCGATCGAGACGGCGAAGGCGAGTTGCAGGTCGTGGAAGGTGAGCCAGACCGCCGGGAAGGTGAGCCCGCCCAGAACCACGCCGATGATCAAACCGGTGCGCAGTTCGCCGGCCAACAAGCGGGCGATGCCGATATGCGACAGCGAAATGCCGCGCACCGCCACCGCCTCGGTCTGAGTGCCGATGGCATCGGCCAGATAGACCAAGCCGGGCACGAAAAAGGCCAGGGCCAATTTCTCGTTGAGCGCCGCCTCGAACCGGCTCATGACGAAGGTGGCCAGCATGCTGCCGACCAAGCCGACGATCAACCAGGGCAGGCGGTCGCGGGCGCGGCGCATGGGTGGGGTGTCCAGGGCCCGGCGCGCCATCGAGGTTTCCCGCGTGATACCGGCCAGGCGATGGATGTCCTCGATATGCTCGTGGCGCAGGATATGCAACAGGGCCTTGGCCGGCACCACGCCGAGCAATCGGCGGCCGTTATCGACCACGGGCACGCTGTTCAGGCTGAAATGCAGCGCGATGGAGGCGACCTTTTCCTGGTCCTCGCTGGCCAGAACCGCCGGGCTGGTACGCATGGCCTCGCGCATCGCCATTTCAGGTGGCAACCGAAACAGGTCGACGAAACTCAGCACCCCAAGCAGTTTGTCGTTTTCATCCACGACGCAGACGATCTCGGTGTCGTCCAACTCCCGGCCGGCCAATGCTTGGCGTACCGCCGCGATGCTGTCGGTTGGTGCGGCGCGGTGTACCGCCGCGGTCAGGTGTTGCGCGGCATCTTCCCGATGGTGTTTAGTCCGCGCCACCGGCCGCCTCCAGTCGTTCCAGCAATGTGCGCACCGGGGTCGGCAGTGCCGCTTCGCGCGCATCGGCCAAGGGCAACCACAAACGCCCCGGCGCATTCAAGCCAGCGGGACACCGGGCGACCGATAACGGTTGCGGCTGAATGTGCAGCCGAAAATGGCTGAAGGTATGGGTCAGCTTCGGCAGCGGTGGCAAGGCCGTGACTTCGCAACCCAATAGGGCTGCGCAATAGCCAGGATCGGCATCGACCGGACATTCGGGCAGGCTCCATAGCCCGCCCCATATCCCACTGGGCGGCCGCTTTTCCAGCAAAATCTCGCCGCCATGCAACAGCATGAGCATGGTCGTGTGCCTTTCGGGCAAGGCCTTGCGTGGCCGCGCCGTCGGCAACTCGGACTGCCGGCCCTGGCGATTGGCCACGCAATCGTCGGCAAACGGGCACTGCGCACAACTCGGCTTGCTGCGCCGGCACAGGGTGGCGCCCAAGTCCATCAGGCCTTGGGTATAAGCCGCTATGTCGTCGTCGGGCAGCAAGGCTTCGGCCAGCGTCCAGAGTCGATTTTCCACGGCCTTTTCACCGGGCCAACTGTCGACCCCGAAGACACGGCAGAGCACGCGTTTGACGTTGCCGTCGAGGATGGCGCGTCGCTCGCCATAGGCAAAGGCAGCGATCGCCGCCGCTGTGGAACGGCCGATACCCGGCAGGCTTTGGATCGCGTCGAACGCACGCGGGAAGCTGCCGCCGAAGTCGCGCATCACGATGGCGGCCGCCTGGTACAGATTGCGCGCCCGGCTGTAGTAGCCAAGACCGCTCCACAGGGCCAAGACCTCGTCCTCGCTGGCTGCGGCCAGGGCCGCCACGTCGGGCAGACGCGCCATGAACCGCCGGTAGAAGGGGATCACGGTTTCCACTTGGGTCTGCTGCAACATGATCTCCGAGACCCAGATCGCATAAGGGTCTCGACTGGCCTGCCAAGGCAGGTCATGCCGGCCATGCCGGCGCTGCCAAGCGATCAGGTGGGGGGCGAAGCGTTCGTTCATCGGGTCAGTGTGCCACAATCGCGCGATGCCTGAAAAAACCCTGACCACCCGGAATCACGACCGCGACAACGCCGGCATGACCTATGTCTATCCGGTCGTTTCGCGCCGGGCCGGCGGCGTCTCGGTCGGGATCAACCTCAACCCGAACAATGCCTGCAATTGGCGTTGCATCTATTGCCAAGTGCCCAATCTCAGCCGGGGTGGGCCGCCACCGGTCAACTTCGCCCTACTCGAGGCCGAACTGCGCCATATGCTGGCCGATATTGTTCGGGGCGATTTCATGGCCCGCCAAGTCCCGGCAGGCATGCGCCGGTTGAACGACATCGCCCTGTCCGGCAACGGCGAGCCGACCAGCGCGGAGGAATTCGCCGAGGTCATCACGCTGATCGATCGCGTCTTGGCCGAGTTCAAGCTGCTCGGCCAAATCAAATTGGTGCTGATCACCAATGGCAGTCTCGTGCATAAGACTTATGTACAGGAGGGCCTGCAGCGCCTACGCCCGCTCAATGGCGAGGTCTGGTTCAAGCTCGACCGCGCCACCCGGGAAGGCATCCGCCAGATCAACAATGCCGAATTGGAGCCGGAGCGGGTCTACAGCAATCTCAAGATCGCCGCCCAGCTTTGCCCGACCTGGCTACAGACCTGCCTGTTCGCCCTGGACGACGCAGCGCCGAGCCAAGCCGAACTCGACGCTTACTTGAACTTGCTGGTACGGGCTGGGGCGGAAGACCTCCCGCTCCGGGGCGTGCTGCTTTATGGCCTGGCTCGCCCGTCGCTGCAACCCGAAGCGACGCGGCTTTCGGTCTTGCCCGAGGCTTGGCTGACTGATTTTGCCCGACAAATCCAGGACCGAAGCGGCCTCCCGGTCAAGCTAAGTCCTTAATAAACCCGTGCTTTTCGATAGCCGGCGTTTCTGTTAACCTCTTGCCCAACGTCGGCCTGGGTTCGCCTCATGCACCGGCCTCGACAAACCGCTCAAGCTTAGGACAGCACCCGCCCATGTTTCAAAAAAAGCGCCTGATCCTTTTTCTGGCCTCGATTCCGATGTTCGGCGTAGTGGCTGCATTCGGCCTGGCCCCGGATACCGTCACTGAACAAATCGAACAGCAGGCCTTAAGCCAGGCCATCGAGCTGCCGACCCCGACCTTGACCGACAGCGGCACCTTCGACTTCTGGCGTGAAGAGCGCATCGGCTCCGCCGAAACCCTTTCCCATTTGTTGCAGCGGCTCGGCGTCGCCCAGGAAGAAATCGCGGCGGCGGTGAACGCCGGCCACGAAGCCAAGGCCCTAGGCCATTTGCTTGCAGGCCGCACCGCCTTGGCTCGAGTCACCTCGAACGGCCGGCTGATGTTATTGCGTTATCTGCCGACCGAGGACCGCATGGTTACGCTAGAGCGGGTCAAAGGCGGCTTCAAGGCGCAAGAATTGGCCATCAAGCCCGATATCCGCTATGTCACCCGCGCAGGGACCATTCAGGGCTCCTTATTCGGTGCGACGGACGCGGCCAACGTGCCGGATAGCATCGCTTCGCAAATGGCCGAGATCTTCTCCAGCGATATCGACTTCCACCGCGATCTGCGTCAAGGCGACCATTTCTCGGTTGTCTATGAAAGCTATTTCTATCAAGGCAGCCCGATCAAGACCGGGCGCCTGCTCGCCGCCGAATTCGTCAATGACGGCCAGGTCTACCGCGCCCTGTATTTCCGCGACCCTAAAGGCCGAGACGGCTATTACACGCCGAGCGGCCAGAACATGCGTCGCGCCTTCTTGAAGTCGCCCATGCCCTTCACCCGGATTTCTTCCGGCTTCTCCAGCGCCCGGTTCCACCCGATCCTCAAGGAGTGGCGCGCGCACAAGGGCATCGACTATGCCGCGCCCACCGGCACGCCGGTACGCGCGATCGCCGACGCAGTGGTCAATTTCGCCGGCCGCCAAGGCGGTTATGGCAATCTGCTGGTGCTCAACCACCAAGGGCCATACAGTACGGCCTATGGCCATCTCTCACGCTTTGCCAAAGGCATCAAGCGCGGCTCGCATGTCAGCCAGGGCGAGGTCATCGCCTACGTTGGCAGTACCGGTCTGGCGACTGGGCCGCATCTGCATTATGAATTCCGCGTCAACGGCGAACAGAAAAATCCATTGGCATTGAAACTGCCCAATGCCTATCCGTTGGCGCCGCAGTATCGCAGCCTGTTCGCAAGCTCCGCCCAACCCTTGTTGAGCCGCTTGGATACGGCCCGCAATAGCCGCACCGCCTCCTTGGATTGACCAGCGAAGCCCCGCTCTATATCGGCCTCATGTCAGGCACCAGCCTGGATGGGGTTGATGCCGTCATCGCCTCGATGCAGGGCCCACGGCTTGTCGCCGAGCACTGGCTGCCTTATCCCGATCCCCTAAAGCAAGCCCTGCTGGCACTGCATGAGCCCAGCGACAACGAACTCGATCGGGCCGCCCGCCTCGCCAATCAATTGAGCGAGATCTACGCGGAGGCAGTACACCAACTGCTCGCCAAGGCCGGCATTGAGGCAAAGGCCATCCGGGCAATCGGTTGCCACGGCCAGACCGTGCGCCACCGCCCCGCCGACGGCTATACCCTGCAACTGGTCAATGCCGCGCGTTTGGCCGAGCTGACCGGGATCACGGTGATCAACGATTTTCGCAGCCGCGACATCGCCGCCGGTGGGCAAGGCGCCCCTCTGGTACCGGCCTTCCATGCCGCGGTTTTCAGCGTTCCTCAACGGGCTCGCGTCATCGTCAACATCGGCGGCATCGCCAATCTGACCTGTCTATTGCCGAATAAAGCTGTCACCGGTTTCGACTGCGGCCCGGGCAATATGCTGATGGATGCCTGGGTACAGCGGCATTGGTACCAAGCCTACGATGAGGCTGGCATGTTGGCCAGCCAAGGCGAGATTCTGCCGGCCTTGCTCGAGCGCCTTCTGGCCCACCCCTTCTTGCGTGCAGCCCCGCCCAAGAGCGCCGGCCGCGAGGAATTCAATCTAAGCTGGCTCGACAGCATGCTGAGCGGCAAAGAAGTACCGGCCGATGTGCTACGCACCCTGCTCGAGTTCACGGCCGAGACCATCGCACGCGATATCCGTCGGCACTGTGGCGATGCGCAAGAGGTCTATCTGTGCGGTGGCGGTGCCCACAATCGGCTGCTGCGCGGCACCTTGGCCAAAAAACTGGCAGGCCTGCATATCGGACTCAGCGATGAATTGGGCGTGCCTGCCGATTGGGTCGAGGCCATGGCCTTCGCCTGGCTGGCATCAAGCACCCTGCATGGCGAGCCGAGCAATCTGCCCGAAGTCACCGGTGCCGCTGGGCGGCGCATACTCGGCGCGATCTATCTGGCGTAATCAGAGATTGCAGAGTGTCAGCGAGAAACTGACATCGTGATCGCAGGGCCGCGGCTTTTGGGATTTCTCGGACAGAACAAAGCGGATATTGATCGCGTATTTGTTCGCGCTGATCTCCGGCGCGCAGACGACATCTTCGTCCACTTCGACCCGAACCAGATGCGCCGTCCGCCCACCCAGCGTCAATTGAAAGGCACCGGCTGTCGCCATCTGACGATTCGCCCGACCACTATCGCGCAAGATACGCAGCACTTGGCCGACTGCATTGCGCACCGGGAGTAACGGCACCAGCCATTCATTGAGATCGGTCGCTCTGCGCACCCAGGGCTGATGCAACCAGTGCTGGTAACAGGGCACGTCGAAGCCGCATAGCCCGCCCGGCAAACTGGAACGGCTCTTGATGCTCGACAGCCATTCGTTTTCGCGCAAATGCTGTCCGACCTTGCCGCTCATGCCATGGAGATCGGCGAGCGACGACGCGATCTCGGCCAACACCGCCTCCAAGCGCGCACGATCGACCGCCGGGTTGTTGGACAGGCTCTCCAGTCCAACCTTCTGCCGCTCCAACTCCTGGATCAATTCGCTTTTCAGTTCGGGACGCGTGGTGACTTCTGCCAACTCAAGCAGCGAAAGAAGTGCCGCATGATGCGCACGCGGACTATCCATGCCGATGAAGAACTGTGCTTTATCGAACAGATCTTCCAGCCTGAGCCAAGTGCGAATGCGCTCGTGTAGCGGAAACTCGTATGTAATCGGCAAGCTGGGCAGCCCGAATGATGTCCCCTGTTGACTGCGCATTGTGCAGGACGGATACGGGTTTAGGCAATGTTTTCTGCCGCTTGGCCGGCCATTTTTTGATATTTCCGGTGCAGCTCGCCTATGGCGGCACGGAGCGCAGCCAGGTCGCCGGTATTGTTAAGCACGTCGTCGGCCTGGGCCAGACGGTCCTGGCGCGAGACTTGCCATGCCATGACGGCACGCACCTCGGCCTCGTCCCGGCCGTCACGGCGACAGGCACGGGCCAATTGCATGGCCTCTTCGCAGTCCACAACCAAGACCCGATCGACCATGCCTCGGTAAGTGCCCAACTCGACCAACAGCGGCACGACCAATATGGCATAGCCGGCACCGGACAGCGCCTCAAGGCGCCGCTTGGCCTCGGCCTGGATCATCGGGTGCAGGATGGCCTCTAACCGGCTGCGCGCCATCGTGTCGGAGAGGATGTGCGCGCGCATCCGCACCCGATCCATCGCGCCACTCGACTCGATCACCGTATCGCCAAATTCTTTCCGAATGGCCGGCAGCGCTGCTCCGCCCGCTTGCGTCAACTCGCGCGCGATCACATCGGTATCGATGATCGGCACACCCAGCAGGGCAAACATCTCGGCCACCGTGCTCTTGCCCGAGCCGATGCCACCGGTCAGGCCGATGCAGAATCGCCGTGACATATCAGCTCGGCAAATAAAACCGGATCAAGGCCTGCCCCCAAAACAAGCAGATACCGCCGGCCAGGATCAAATAGGGACCATACGGGATCGGTTTGGCGCGATCATGGCCGCCGAACACGATCAAACCGAGACCGATCGCGGCACCGCTGATGCTCGACACCAGCACGACTGGTAGCAGCATCTTCCAGCCCAACCAAGCACCAAGGGCAGCGAGCAATTTGAAATCGCCATAGCCCATGCCTTCTTTACCCGTCGCCAGCTTGAACAACCAATACACCGACCAAAGCGCCAGATAGCCGGCCACGGCACCGATGACGGCCTCTTCAAGCGGGACGAATAGCGACTGTAAATTGACCACCAGTCCCAACCAGAGCAACGGCATGGTCAAATCATCGGGTAAGAGATGGGTGTCGAAATCGATAAAGGCCAGCGCCAACAAAGCGGCCAACAGCACGGCGGCAGCGGCAGCCTGGGCACCCAGCCCGAAATGCCATAGCGCCGCCAGGAACAAGGCGCCGGTCAGACATTCAACCAGAGGATAGCGCCAATGAATCGGCGCCGAGCAAGCGCTGCACCGCCCTTTGAGGGCGATATAACTCAGGACAGGGATGTTCTCGTACCAGGGGATGCGATGGCCACAAGCCGGACAGCTCGAGCGCGGCAGTACAAGGTCGTATCTCGGCTGCGCATCCGGCGCGTCGCCGGCCAGCTCACGGCATGACTGTCGCCAGTCCCGTTCCAGCATGCGCGGTAAACGGTGAATGACCACGTTCAGAAAACTGCCTATCGCCAAACCCAACGTCAGCGCGAGGAAAGCGAAGCCTATATCCACCCTAAGTAGCCCCACGATAAAGATGCGGTCATCGAGCCCCGCCAGGCCGGGGTCAGAATGCGCTACCCATTTTGAAGATGGGCAGATACATGGCGACCACGATGCCGCCGATCAGGGTACCCAACACCACCATGATCATCGGTTCCATCAGACTGGACAGACTGTCCACCGCCTCGTCCACCTCGCGCTCGTAGAAGTCCGCCACCTTGCCTAGCATGCTATCGAGCGAGCCCGATTCCTCGCCGATGGAGACCATCTGGATCAGCATGTTCGGAAATATCTTCGCCTCTTGGAGCGAAACCGTGAGACTGGCCCCCGTGGCCACTTCGCCTTTGATCTTGATGGTGGCGTCGTAATACACCGCATTGCCCGACGCACCGGCCACCGAGTCCAACGCTTCGACCATCGGCACACCGGCGGCGAACAATGAGGAAAAGGTGCGCGCCCAACGGGCGATAGTCGCCTTCTCGATAATCATGCCGAACACCGGCAACTTGAGCACCAGCGCGTCGACCTTGGCCGAGAATGCGGGCGAGCGCTTCACTGCCTGGACAAAGGCCATGACGACGGCACCGATCGAGCCGAAAATTATCCACCAGTAGTTGACGAACAGATCGGAAAAATCCATCACCATTTGCGTCAGCGCCGGCAACTCGCCACCGCTAGAGGTAAACAACTCCTTAAACGCCGGAATCACAAACAACATAATGCCCGCAGTGATGACAAAGGCCACCACGATCACGATCATCGGATACATCAGGGCCGATTTGATCTTGCCCTTGATCGCCAGCATTTTTTCTTTGTACATGGCGAGCCGATCCAGCACCGTGTCCATGATGCCGGCCTGCTCGCCGGCGGCCACCAGATTGCAAAACAGACCATCGAAATACTTGGGGTGCTTGCGGAACGATTGACTCAAACCGGAGCCAGTCTCGATATCCGCCTTGATCTCACCCAGCAGCTTCTGCACCGAAGGGTTGGCATGGCTGCGCGCGGTGATGTCGAAGGCCTGCAAGAGCGGGACGCCCGCCTTCATCATGGTTGCCAATTGCCGGGTGAACAGCGCGATGTCCTTTTCGGTGATCTTCTTGCCAGCACCCGCCAGGCGGCCCTGCTTCTTGATCTTCTGCACGACGACACCCTGACGGCGCAAGACGTCGCGCACCATGGTCTCGCCGCCGGCAAGCAATTGGCCCTTTACCTTCTTGCCAGTCTTGTCGGTACCTTCGTAGAGGAAGGTGAATTGTTTCGCAGCAGCCTTGGCAACGGCCATGTTTGGTCTCCAGGCTTATTCGTTAGTGACCGCCAAAACTTCTTCCAACGAAGTCAAACCGGCCTTGACCTTCAACAGGCCAGCTTGACGCAGATCCAATACCCCCTCGCGCTTGGCTTGGTCGGCGATATCCATCGTCGTTGCATTCTTCAGGATCATGCGATTGATCTCATCCGAAATCGGCATGACCTGATACAGGCCGACCCGCCCCTTATAGCCGGTATGCTTGCAGGCATCGCACCCCACTGCGGTGTAGGCCTGCCAATCGCCGCCCAGATCTGCCTCGGTAAAACCGGCGTTGAGCAAGGCCTCGGGTGGAATGTCCACCGGGCGCTTGCAATTCGCACATAGCCGCCGCCCCAGGCGCTGCGCGGTAATCAGTAACACCGAGGCCGCCACGTTATAGGTGGGCACCCCCATATTGGCCAAACGGGTCAAGGTCGAAGGCGCATCGTTGGTATGCAGGGTGGACAATACCATGTGGCCGGTCTGGGCCGCCTTGATCGCGATCTCCGCCGTCTCCAGGTCGCGAATCTCGCCGACCATGATGATGTCCGGATCTTGGCGCAGGAAGGACTTCAATGCTGCCGCGAAGGTCAGTCCCGCCTTCTCGTTCACGTTGACTTGGTTGATACCGGCCAGTTGGATTTCAGCCGGATCCTCGACGGTGTTGATGTTGATGTCCGGCTTGTTCAGGATGTTGAGACACGAATAGAGCGAGACCGTCTTGCCGCTACCGGTCGGCCCGGTCACCAGTACCATGCCATAGGGCCGCTGAATCGCTTGCATCAGCACTTCCATCTGCTGCGGCTCGTAGCCGAGCGACTCGACCCCCTTTTGCGCACTGCTGGGATCGAGGATACGCATGACGATCTTTTCGCCATACAGCGTGGGTAGCGTGCTGACCCGGAAGTCGATGGTCTTGTTACGCGACACCACCAATTTGATCCGGCCATCCTGGGGAACCCGTTTTTCCGAGATATCCAGCTTGGAGATGACCTTGATCCGCGACGCGATCTTGTCCTTCACCGCGAGCGGTGGCTGCGCGGTCTCGTAGAGGATGCCGTCCAAACGGTAGCGGATGCGGTAAAACTTTTCGTACGGCTCGAAGTGGATATCGGAGGCACCGGCACTGATTGCATCCAACATAATCTTCTGCAAGTACTTCACGACCGGGGCATCGTCGATGTCCATCCCGCCGGCATCCATAGCCGCAGCTTGCGTTTCCTCATCGGCGAATTCGAGGTTCAGGTCTTCCGTCTCGATCGACTTGAGGACATTGTCCTTCGAGCCTTCGGACAGCTTGGCGATCAGCCGACTGAGCTTATCGTCCTCGACAATGATCGGCTCGACCGCCATGCCGGTCTGGAACTTCACCTCGTCCAAGGCGTGCAGATTGCTTGGATCGGCAATACCGACGAACAGGCGGTTGCCGCGCACAGCCAAAGGTATGACGCGGTGCTTTTCCAACACCGTCACATCGCTTATGACACGCGGGATTGCCTCGAAATCGATCGCATCGAGATCAAGCACGGGAAAGCCGAAAGTCTGGGAAGCGAAGTTGGCGATCTCGCCAGGACTGAATCTACGGCTGGACAAAAGATAGGCCAAAAAGGGCTGCTCGGCGGCCTTGGCCTGGTTTTGCAAGGCCTCACCCTCGTCCGGGCTCAGCAAACCATGTTGAACCAGGGCTCGGCATAGGCCAGTCAAAATATTAGAAGTATCGGCAGCAGCCACCCAGTTTTCCCAATTTCCATTGGCCAATCGACTAAATGGTACTCATTAAATGCAACTCTGGGCAATAAGTCAAAGACCATCGCCGCCCTGACCGGCTAGCGCTTTGGGTAAATCCGCACCGTTTTCACCATACGGTCTTGCACCTGAATAACTTCCATGGGATAGCCCGCGATCATGAGGCTCACGCCGCCTTCAGGCATGGATTCCAAATACTCCAGGATTAAGCCATTCAAAGTACGCATCTCATCCTGCGGCAAGTCCAAGCCCAAACGACGGTTCAACTCCCGAATGCTGCTAGATCCTTCGACCAGCAAACTACCATCTTCCGCCGTGATAGCCATGGGACTTTGCAGCGGCGAGGCCACCGCGAACTCGCCGACGATTTCCTCGAGGATATCCTCCATCGTCACCAGACCCTGCAGGTCACCATACTCGTCCACCACCAAGCCAAAGGTTTGGCGCGATTCTTGAAATGCATGCAACTGCGTCAGCAATGGCGTACCCGACGGGATGAAATAGGGCGCCTTGATTTGCTCACGAAACTCATCATGGTCGATCGACTCATCCGCGCAATGGGCCAAGGCCCGACGTACCTTAACTATTCCGATGACGTTGTTCAGTTCGCCCTCATACACCGGCAGACGCGCATGATGGCTCGTGATCAATTCCTGATAGATCGATTTGGGATCGGCCTGAAGATCGATCGCCTCCATCTGACTACGCGGGCGCATGACATCGTCGACCCGAATCTTCTCAAGATCAAATAGATTAAGCAGTATGCTTCGATGCGCCTTCGGCAAAATATGCCCAGACTCTGCCAATAGGGTACGCAGTTCTTCCGTGCCCATGACATTGCCCGTCGCCGAGTCGGGCGGGCGCAGCCACATCAAGCGTAGCAACCCATTGACGAACAAGTTGATAAACCATATTGCCGGCTGCATCAGCTTCAGCAACGGCACGAGCAGATAACTGGCTGCGGGCGCCACCCGTTCAGGGTAAGAAGCCCCAAGCACCTTAGGTGTCACCTCGGCAAACACCAGAATCAAAAAAGTAACGGTGATGGTTGCAAGCGATAGCGCATACTCGTTTTCACCGAACAGCCGGAATGCAATCACCGTAACCAAGGAAGCGGCCGCCGCGTTAGCCAGGTTATTGCCGATCAGCACCGCGCTCAACAGCTTATCGGTACGCGCCAGCAAACGTTCGGCCAACCTTGCCCCGCGATGACCGGATTTCGACATACTCTTGAGGCGATAGCGATTAACCGCCATCAAACCCGTCTCCGAAGCGGAGAAGAAGGCTGCGCAAACCAGCAAGACAAGCAGCGCGATCAACAACGCGCTTAAGGGAATACTGTCCAAGGGATAAAGGTATTTATGAGGACCAGTGCAAGTCTAGGCGCATGAATACCCATGTCAAGAGCGATCTTTGCGGCCCTAGAAAAGCAAAAGCCCTCTAGGTGAATCCTAGAGGGCTTTCGAATAAGAGTCTGACGATGACCTACTTTCACACGGGTAATCCGCACTATCATCGGCGCTGGAGTGTTTCACGGTCCTGTTCGGGATGGGAAGGTGTGGTGCCACTCCGCTATGGTCGTCAGACATAACTGAG
>JAJZTS010000058.1:7559-12455 GCA_021848725.1 Pseudomonadota bacterium | reverse complement strand
GGCCGGCATGAAGCTCGCCTATGTCACCGATGTGGTGTACAGCGCGGCCAATGCCAAACGCATCGTCGATCTCGCACGCGATGCCGACACCTTGTTCATCGAGAGCGTTTTTCTCGACGAAGCGGCGGCGCGGGCGGCCGACAAGCTGCACCTCACCGCGGCCCAGGCCGGCCGACTGGCGCGGGCCGCCGGGGCGAAGGCGGTCGAGCCTTTTCATTTCTCCCCGAGCTACCGCGAGCGTGAGCCCGAGTTGCGGGCCGAACTGGAGCGTGCCTTCAAGGGGGCGTGAATGCAAAGTCACATCGGTAGCTCGGGCTGGGTCTACCCACATTGGCGCGGCCGCTTTTACCCGGCTGACCTGCCGGAGTCGGCCTGGCTCGGGTTTTATGCCCGGCATTTCGCCAGTGTCGAGATCAACAGCAGTTTCTACCGGCTGCTGAGCCGGGAGGCCTTGGCCCACTGGCGCGAGGCGACGCCGCGAAATTTCCAGTTCAGCGTCAAGGCTAGCCGCCGATGCTGAGGACCTAGCTCAGGCCCGATGCCGGCTCTCGCCGGTGGCGACGCCACCGGCGATCATGTGCGCCACCCGGAGCGGCTCGGGCAACTGGCCGTGGATTTGCAGGGTAGCGATCAGCCTTGCAGCGTTCGCGACATCGATGCCGGCCTGCTGGCAATACACCCCCGCCACCGGCGCCATCGGGCCCGCGGCCTCGATCAGCCGCCATTTGCGCGCACCGCCTGGCACTTTGTCCAGCAAGGCCTTACGGATGGCGGCGAGGTCGGGGGCATGCCGGCTGACCGCCAACACCGGCAGGCCGGTCATGCGATGCAGCGCCTGCAAATCGACGACGTTGAAGCCGGCGAAGGCGATGCCTTGCAGCAGGATGGCTTGCAGTTGTGCGAAGTATTTGGAGCCGGTTAGGCAGTCGGCCAGCCGCGCTGTGCTGTTAACGCCATCGCGCCGTACGCGGGTCGAGATCACACCATCCAGCCGACTGCCGGCGAAGACGGCACCGATGACCAGGACATCGCCGCGATGATGGCGTTGGAACGGCGCATCGTCGAAACCGGCGACATGGGAGAAGGGGCCGGTCACAGTCGATTTACCAAGGGCGGCCGGGAGAAAAAAGGCGGGCCAGGGGGCCCGCCTTCTGGTCGATCGGCTGACGCTGCGGTTATTGCTTGAGGATGCGCATTTCCGTGCGGCGGTTCTTCTCGCGGCCTTCGCGGGTGGCATTGCTGGCGATCGGGTTCTGTTCGCCATAGCCCTTGGCGGTCAGTTGCTTAGGATCGACACCCTGCTTGATCAGGTACTCACGCATGGCCTTGGCCCGGCGCTCGGACAACTTGAGGTTGTTCTTGTCGCTGCCGATGCTGCAGGTATAGCCACCGATCTCGGCGACCAGGCTCGGGTAGCGCTTGAAGGTCAGCGCGACTTCATCCAACACCTTGGCCGAGTCGGCGGTGATCTTGTCGGAGTTGAAGGCGAAGTGGATGCCTTTCAGCACCTGCTTTTCGGGCAGCGGGCAGCCATTCTGATCGACCTTGGTGCCTTTCGGGGTGTCCGGGCACTTGTCCTGGCTATCGGCTACGCCATCGCCGTCGCTGTCGCCATTGGCCGATTGGATTTCACAGCCGTTTTCATCGACCTTGGCGCCTTTGGGCGTGTTGGGGCACTTGTCGCGGTAATCGGGCACGCCATCGCCATCCGCATCGGCCGGCTGGCAGAGCAGCGCGCCGATGATCGCACCACCGACCGTACCGCCGCCAACGGTAATGCCGTCGGCCATGGCGCCGACGGCGGCACCGGCGATGCCACCGGTCACGATGCAACTCATTTTGTCTTGAAACCAATTGCCGCCCTCGGCCAGCGCTTGGCCGGCGAAGGCGAGGGATAGCAGGGAGGCGGCCATTACGGCGGCCAGGGGGTTCCGAGAACGTGTCATGTTATAGGCTCCAAAAGTGCCACCAGGGCGGAAAACATCGAAAATAGTATAGGTGAGAAGGCAATTTGGGTCATCTTGTCATAAATTTGACAAGTACGGCCGTTAGCCTAGCCCGAACTAAACAACCATGGGGTTGGGGCGTGGATCATCATTACCCGAATGCCGCATTAAATGATGTCTTGGAACACGGCAGGGTCAGCTCCTTGTTCCAACCGATCATGAATCTGCGCGATGCCAGCGTGTATGGCTATGAGGCCTTGTCGCGCGGGCCTTCCGATAGCCCTCTGCATGCGCCGGATGCCTTGCTCAAATCGGCCGACCATGCCGGCCTGTCTTCCGAAATCGAGCGCTTGTGTTTCGAAGTCGCGCTGCGCACGTTCTCGCAACGTCAGCTAAATGGGAAGCTGTTCGCCAATTTGCGGCCACTGCGATTGTTCGACCCCTTCTTCCAGCCCGACAATCTGCTGGCCATGCTCCGGACGGTGGGGCTGCCGCCGCAACGCCTGGTGCTGGAATTGACCGAGAGCGATCCGACACAGGATTTCGCACGCCTGGCGGAGGCCGTGCAGGCCTTGCACAAGGTCGGCATCGGCATCGCGATGGACGATTTGGGCGAGGGCTTTTCCAGCCTGCGCCTATGGTCGGAACTCAAACCGAATTATGTGAAGATCGACCGGCATTTCATCACCGGTCTGAACCAGGATCCGGTCAAGCTGCAATTTGTCCGTTCCTTGCAGGCGATTGCCGACAATGCTGGCACGCTGATCGTTGCCGAAGGTGTGGAGACCGCCTCCGAGTTGGCCGTCGTCAAGGATCTCGGTATCGCATTCGGACAAGGCTATTTGATCGGCCGGCCGACAGCCGCGCCTTCGCATTTGCCATCGCCCGAGGCCATGCAGTGTTTTTCCATGGCGTCGATCAGCGTGTTTCCGAGTTCCGGTTCGACCAAGGCCAGTCAGCCCTGCGCCAGAAAATTATTGATCGATGCCCCGTGTGTCGTGCCGGATGCGGCCAGCGAGCAAGTGCTGGAACTGTTGCTGAAGCATGAAGGGCTGCATGCCCTGGCGGTCGTGAAGGATGGCGTGCCGGTCGGTATGTTGACCCGGCCCTTGCTGCTTGATCGGTTCACGCGCATCTATACCCGCGAGTTGTATGGCAAGAAGCCCTGCTCGGTCTTTATGGACAGGGAACCTTTGGTCGTGGACATCGGCACCCTCATTTCCGATCTGTCGGAACTGGTGGTGCGCAAAGGCAAGCAGACCTTTACCGATGGTTTCATCATTACCGAGAATGGCAAATACCGCGGCATGGGCTCCGGTTACGACTTGATGCGCGCGATTACCGAGATGCAGGTCGTGGCAGCGCGTTATGCCAATCCGCTGACCATGCTGCCGGGCAACGTGCCGATCCACGAGCATACCGATAGGCTGTTGGCCGCGGATGTCGATTTTGTCGCCGCCTATTTCGACTTGGACCACTTCAAGCCGTTCAACGATGTGTACGGTTATCGCAAGGGCGATGCCGTCATTCAATTGTTGGGCCGTATCCTGTCGCAGGAATGCGACCCGGGCTTGGATTTCCTGGGCCACGTCGGCGGCGACGATTTCGTCATTTTGTTCCAAAGTGCGGACTGGCAGGAGCGGTGCCAGCGGATTCTGGCGCGATTCGATACCGAGCGCATGGCCTTGTTCCAATTCGAGCACGTTGCCGAGGGCGGTTATTTCAGTGAAGACCGGCGCGGCAAGATGGTCTTTCATCCCTTGGTCAGCCTGTCTATCGGCGCGGTGCCTATCGGTCAGGCCGAGGCCTGTCAGCGCCACGATATCGAGCGGGTGGCGGCCGAAGCGAAGAAGATGGCCAAGAAGGCCGATGGCAGCAGCCTGTTTGTCGAGCGACGCGGCTTTAGCCAGCAGAAGGCCGCTCGCGTGCCTATCGTCGAAATGGGCGATAGTGGGGATGACGACTGGGATGAAGCGGCCTAAGCATCGCTAGCGGTCGCGACACTTTCTCCCCTACACTGCAAGCCCACACAAATGTGCCCCACGTCGATGGGGCGCATTTGCTTTTTGACATTCGAGAGGTCGAGCTTGCGCGAATTCTGGGACAGCCTCTATGCCGACGAGGCCTATGTCTATGGCACCGAGCCGAATGCATTTCTGCGCGCGCAGAGGGACAGGCTTCGTCCTGGGCAAGAGGTATTGGCCATGGCCGACGGCGAAGGTCGCAACGGGGTGTGGCTGGCCGAGCAGGGCTTGAAGGTGCATGCGGTGGATTTTTCTCCGGTGGCCCAGGCCAAGGCCGAACACTTGGCCCGCTCGCGCGGTGTCGATATCCAGTTCGAACAGGCCGACTTGCTCGATTGGCGTTGGGAACGGGCGCGCTATGACGCGATCGTCGCGATCTTCGTGCAGTTCGTCGGCTCGGAGGAACGGCCAGCGCTGTTCCGCAACATGAAGCGCGCCTTGAAGCCGGGCGGTATATTGATCCTGCAGGGCTACACCCGGCGCCAAATCAAATTCGGCACCGGTGGTCCGAGCAGCGCCGACAATATGTATACCGAGCCGATGTTGCGCGAGGCCTTTGGCGATATGGAAATCCTACATTTGTGCGAACATGACGACGTGATCAGCGAGGGCTATAAACATCACGGCATGTCGGCCTTGATCGATATGGTGGCGCGCGTTCGCCCGGGGGCCGACTTGCTTGCGCGCTGGGTGCTCAGCCAGTTGCCTGGACGCGGCAAACACTAGCCCATTCGCGACAACAAGCGCTTGGCTAGCGCAGCCAGAGTTTCCAGGCATCCCCGCGGGTGATGACCGCATCGAACGCCGGCGTGCCGATGCCCGTCAAGACCAGCCTCGCCATGCGTCCGCGCTGCAATGCCTTGAGCAAGGGCGCGAACCACTGATTTTCGTAGTGCTGCGGCAAGGTCTTGCTAGCCGACGCATCG
>JAJZTS010000058.1:0-7459 GCA_021848725.1 Pseudomonadota bacterium | reverse complement strand
CGCGGGTCGCCAAGGATCAGCTTATCGATGTTGAGATGCAGATAGACCGGGTCGGCGCGTAGCCAATAACCGGTGTTGTCGGCCTGGCCGCTGTCATAGGCATGGCATAACGCCGCGATCGGGTAGGGCGGCGCGAGACCGAGGGTTTGGCAAAGCGCTTCGGTCAGGCCGCCGGCGACAGGGCGGTCGAGCCGGCGGCTGCGCGCGAGCAGGGCGTGCAGGGCGGGCGTGAGGTCGGCGGTGCCAAGGTCGGGGATGATCAATTGCAGCATCGCCCGAGTTTAGCTTGATCTGCCGCTAGCGCATCAACTCGACCATCTGCTCGAACGATTCGCTGAACAGGCGCAGGCCCTCGGTTTGCAACTCCTCGCCGAGCTGTTGCGGATCGATGCCGAGCGCCAGTAGCTTTTGCATGTGTGCCTCGGCCTCAGTCAACCCATGCTCCAGTGTGGCCTCGGCTTGGCCGTGATCGGTGAGGGCGGCCAGGGTCTTGTCCGGCAGGGTGTTGATGGTTTCAGGGCCGATCAGCGGTTCGACATAGAGCAGATCGCTGTAGGCCGGGTTCTTGGTGCCGGTGCTGGCCCACAACAGGTACTGCGGTCGCAGCCCGGCCTGTCGGAACTCGGCGAAGGCCGGTGCGTGGAACAGCGTTTTGTAGCGGCCATAAGCGAGCTTGGCCATGGCCACGGCGGTCTTGCCGCGGAGGGCGAGGGCGTCGGGGTCGCCGAACTGATCCAGGCGCTTGTCGGCCAAGGTATCGACCCGAGACAGGAACAGGCTGGCGACGGCCTTCGGCCGCTTGGGGTCGCCGCCGCGGGCCAGCCAGGACTGCGCACCGCGCAGATAGGCCTCGAACACACGCTCGGTCTGGCTGGTCGAGAACAGCAGCGTGACGTTGACCCGGTAACCCTCGGCGATGAGTTGCTCGAAGGCGGCCACGCCGGCCGGCGTGGCGGGAATCTTGATCAGCAGGTTGTCGTGCGCGACCAGGCGGCTCAGGCGTTTGGCCTCGGTCACGGTGGCCGTGGTGTCGTGGGCCAGGTGGGGCGCGACTTCCAGGCTGACATAGCCGTCGTCGCCGGCGCTGGCGTCGTGCACGGGCTTGAGCAAGTCGCAGGCCGCGCGGATATCTTCGACGATCAGCGCCTCGTAGCGCCGTTCCAAATCCGGCTCCACCAGCCGCAGGCGGCCGAGTTCTTCCCTGTAGTAAGGGCTCTCGGCCACCGCTTTGTGGAAGATGGTCGGGTTGGAGGTGACCCCGCTGACGCCGGTGCGGACATACCGGGCCAATCCACCTTCCTTGAGCAAGGTGCGCGATAGATTGTCGAGCCACAGGCTTTGGCCCAAACGCTTGAACTCTCCATATGTCGCCATCTTCGCCTCACTGGATTTTAACTATCGTAGGCTATTGAGCCGTCGGCCTGGCCAAGGTTCACAGCATGACCTGAAAAGTGTAGTCGACCTTGCGTCGGCCATGGGCTCGGGTTAGGCGGTGGATGGCGAGGTCTTTGGTATGGAAATACGAGCAAAGAGGCATTGCATTTAGGCAAAAGCACGCATTAATCTGTGATCGCGGGACTGAAATATTTGGCAAATAACGAAAGACTTGTTCATAAGGAGAGGGGCCATGGGCCGTAGTGCAATCTGTCCGAACAATCCCCATATCGCATTGCCTTGCGTCTACCGTGTGTCGTGGCAACAGCCATGGCATTGGCTCAAGCTGGGCTGGGGCGATTTCAAGCGCAATCTGTCGCTTTCGCTGAGCCTGGGCATGGTGTTCGCCGTATTCGGCAATGCCGTGGTCAATCATTTCCTGAAAGAGAGCCATCTGGCCATGGCGCTGACCTCGGGCTTCTTGTTGGTGGCGCCTTTCCTGGCCATCGGCTTTTACGGCATGTCGTGTCAGATCGAGGAAGGGAAGACCGATGCCGAGGAGGACCGGGCGTTCTCCTGCATCCGCGACAACGCCGCGTCCATCGGCATGTTCGGCTTGATGTATGCCCTGGTGCTGAGTGCGTGGGAGCGCTTTTCCGCGATCCTGGTGGCCTTGATGCTGCGCGGCGACTGGGTCAGCAGCGGGCCGTTCAGCTTCGATAGCTTGTGGGCCGCCGAGCATTGGCAATTCGTCGTTGCCTATGTCGGTTTCGGTGCCGTGTTGGCGGGCCTGGTCTTCGCGGCCAGCGTGGTGTCGCTGCCGATGATGATGGACCGCAAGGCCGACGTGGTGACTGCCGTCGTCACCAGCTTCGTAGTGGTGCGCGAGAATCTCGCGGCGATGGCGCTTTGGGCCGTGTTGATCGTTGCCCTGACGGTGCTGGGCGTGTTGACTTGGTTCGTCGGCCTGGCCGTGATCTTTCCGATTCTGGGCCACGCCAGTTGGTATGCCTATCGGGATACGGTGCAAGCCGAATAGCCATGGCCCATGTTTTTCAGAGCCGGCCCTAGGCCGGCTTTTTTGTTTGTGCGCAGTTACAATGGCGGCCATGCGCCAACTCACCAGCCAATTCCATGTCAGCACACGGGGCAAGGGGCTCTATGCCTTCACCGACGCGGTCGGCGATTGGCTTGCCCGATCCGGCATCGGGCAGGGGCTGCTGACGCTGTTCGTGCAACACACCTCGGCCAGCCTGTTGATTCAGGAAAACCACGATCCAGACGTGCAGGGCGATCTGGAACGATTTCTCTCGCGTTTGGTGCCGGAGAACGACCCGATCTATCGCCACACCCTCGAAGGCCCGGACGATATGCCGGCCCATGTCCGGGCGGCCTTGACCCAGCCCCAGCTGTCGATTCCCGTCGTCGCCGGGCAGCTCGCCTTGGGCACCTGGCAGGGCATCTACCTGTTCGAACACCGGCGCGACCCCCAGCAGCGCCGGGTCGCGGCACACTTGTTGGGCGAAAGCGAAGCTTCGGTGCAGGCGGGCGCGGCCGATGTTAAGCCCGTCGGCATGGGCGGCCGGAGCCGATGATGATCCGCCCCTATGAGCTCTGGATCGGCCTGCGCTACACCCGCGCCAAGCGCCGCAACCATTTCATCTCCTTCATCTCCATGACCTCGATGATCGGCATCGCCTTGGGCGTGACCGCCTTGATCGTGGTGCTGTCGGTGATGAACGGCTTTCAAGAAGAATTGCGCAATCGTATCCTCGGCGTGGCGGCGCACATGGAGATCACCGGGCCGGATGGCCGCTTGAACGATCTACCGGCCCTGGTCGAGCAAGTTCGGCAGCACCCGGAAGTGCGCGGCTATGCGCCGTATGTGACCGGCCAAGCCCTGCTGGCCTTCGGCTCGGAGACCAAGGGCGGCATCGTGCGCGGCATTGCGCCGGCCGACGAACCGCATGTCGCCGAGTTCGGGGGGCATATGAAGGCTGGCCGTCTGGCCGACCTCAAGCCGGGCGAATTCGGCGTCGTGCTCGGTGCGGACCTGGCCCGCTCGCTCGGCGTGTTCGTCGGCGACAAGGTGACGCTGATGGTGCCGCAGGGTGTGATCACGCCGGCCGGCATGCTGCCGCGCATGAAGCAGTTCACCGTAGTCGGCTTGTTTCAGATGGGTATGTTCGAGTATGACGCCGGCTTGGCGCTGATCCACATCGAAGATGCGCAAAAGTTGTATCGCATGGGGTACGCGGTGTCCGGCCTACGCCTGAAACTGGCCGATATGGATCGCGCACCCTTGTTGACGCGCGAATTCGCCAAGACCTTGCAAGGCGACTATTACATCAGCGACTGGACCATGAGCCATGCCAATTTCTTCCGCGCCGTTCAGATCGAGAAGCACATGATGTTCATCATCCTGACCTTGATCGTCGCGGTGGCCGCATTCAACATCGTCTCCACCCTGGTCATGGCGGTGACCGATAAGCAGGCCGATATCGCGATCCTGCGCACTTTGGGCGCCAGCCCCAATAGCATCATGAAGATCTTCATGGTGCAGGGTAGCCTGATCGGCGTGATCGGCACGCTGCTCGGCGTGCTCGGCGGCGTGGTGCTCGCGCTCAACGTCGAGACCGTGGTGCCGGTCATCGAACGGGTGCTGCACATGGACCTGTTTCCGGCCGATGTCTATTACATCTCCGAGTTGCCGTCGAAGCTGGTGTTGAGCGACGTCATGTGGGTCGGCGGCGTCGCCCTGGGTCTGTCTTTCCTGGCGACCTTGTATCCGAGCTGGCGCGCAGCCAACGTGCAGCCGGCGGAGGCCTTACGCTATGAATAACCCGGTTCTCGCCTGCACCAAGCTCAAGAAGAGCTATTGGCAGGGTAAGCTAGAGGTGCCGGTGCTGAACGATATCGAGCTGGCGATCGGCGAGGGCGAGCGGGTCGCGGTGATGGGCGCATCCGGCTCCGGCAAGAGCACGCTGCTGCATGTGCTGGGTGGGCTGGATCGGCCCGATGCCGGTCAAGTCACGGTTCAGGGTGAAGATGTCTGGGCGATGAGCGAACTGGCACGCGGCAATTTGCGTAATCGTGCCTTGGGCTTCGTCTACCAGTTTCATCACTTGTTGGCGGAATTCACCGCGCTGGAAAACGCCGCGATGCCTTTGCTGATCCGGCGGCTGGATAAGGCGGACGCCTTTGCCGAGGCCGAGCGCTGGTTGACCGAGGTGGGCCTGGGCCATCGCCTGGATCACCGGCCCGGTGAACTCTCCGGCGGCGAGCGCCAGCGCGCAGCGATTGCCCGTGCCCTGGTCACTCGGCCTGCCTGTGTGTTGATGGACGAGCCGACCGGCAACCTCGATCGGCACACCGCCGAGCATATTCAAAAAATGTTGATCGACCTGAACGAGAAACATGCGCTAAGCTTTTTAATCGTGACGCACGATCCGGGCTTGGCCGGGCGCATGCAAAGGGTGCTGAACATAAAAGACGGGCAGCTCATGATCGAGGCAAGGTAAGCCTCGGCACGGAGGAGGGGCGGTGGCGGAAGAAGAGACCCAACCGGAGGTGGCAACAAACAAGACCGTTGCCGAGGATACCGGGCCGATAGCGGTCGCTGAGGCACCTGCCGCCCAGGCGGCACCACCGGTACCGCCTGCGCCGGAGCGCCGCATCGCGCAGCGCTATATCGCACACTGGCGCGCCGCCTTGGTGAGCGTCAGCGACGGTGGAGTGCGCTACCTGGGCACCACCGACAATATCTGCGCCTCGGGTGCGGCAATCGCGTGCGAAGATCATGTGCCGCCACAAAAGGAGTACCACATCTATCTTGAGATACCGCAAGCGACCGGCAAGACCCCGCTCGTGATCCAACTGCAGGGCAAGGTGGTTCACACCACGCTATCGCGCAAGGTGTTCAAGATCGGGGTGATATTCAAGCAGTTTCACGGCGATGCCGAGAAGGTGCTGCACGCCATTCTGGCGGGCGGAAAATTGAAACCATTGTCGAGCGGGGAAAACTGATCGCTGCCTAGACTGGCTTGCGCCGCTGCCGCCGACGCTTGAGATAGGCCAGCAGATACAAGCGCCAGGCAACCTGTACCGCGGCATAGCCGAGCACGGCCAGGACCAGACCGAGGATCACGCTGCCGATCAGGTAGGTTTCGCCCAAGCCGAGAAACCATTCATAGAGGCGGGGCAGGAACAGGTGCCAATCGCCGCCACGCCAGTCGAATTCGAATTCCGTGACCTTGCCCATCGGTTCGCCGGTGATCAGCGAGCCGATGGCATAGGCGACGACGATGAGCGGGCCCCAGGTGATCGGGTTGGTATACCAGGTGGTGACCATCGCGACCGGCAGGTTGACCCGGAAGATGATGGCGAGGATGGCCCCGGCCAACATTTGCACCGGGCCGGGAATCAGGCCGGCGATCATACCCGCGGCGACGCCGCCGGCAACCGAATGTCGGTTCAGATGCCAGAGGTTGGGGTGCTTGAGTAAGGGCCCGAAGTGGCGTAGATGACGGTGGCTACGTACGCTGTGGTGATCGGGCAGGTATTTTCTGAAGTGTTTGCGCGGCATCGGTAAGGTCCGAATCGGCCCGGAAATCAAAACAAGAAGACATGACGGGAGGTTAACAAAGCTAGGCTATGCGTGCTATCGCATTGGGTTTCGCTTTGGGGGCGGCATGGTTACAGACCCAGGCCACGCTGCCGGAGTTCCGTTGGCTCTGGCTGGCGCCTTTATTGTTCTTGCTGGCGGCCTGGTGGCCTAAGCAGGGCCCGTGGCGCCGCGCGCGTGCGATCCCTGGACTGATGCTTGCGCTCTATGCCGGCTTTTTCTATGCGAGCTGGCGCGCCGAGTTGCGCTTGGCCGAAAGCTTGCCGCCGGCTTGGGAGGGCCGAGACATCGTGTTGCAAGGCCGCGTGCTTGGCCTGCCGGAGGCCGTGCCGCGCGGGCAACGTTTCGTTTTCCACGTCCAGCAGGTGTTGAGTCCGGGGGCGCACACGCCCGAGCGGCTAATGCTCAATCGCTATATCGTCGATACGACGGCGACAGTCATACCGCTACATGGCGGCGATTGCCTGCGCTTGGGCGCACGCCTGTTCCGGCCGCATGGCAATGTCAATCCGCACGGCTTCGATTATGAGGGCTGGCTGTTGGAACGCGGGATTCGCGCTAGCGGCCATGTCGTCGCTGAGCCGGTGGCGGCCGAAGCATGCACCGGCAAGTCACGCGCAGCACTGGATCGCCTACGCGAGGCCTTGCGCAGCCGCTTGCTCGCCGCCTTGCACGAACGACCCTATGCCGGGGTCGCCGTGGCCTTGGCGGTGGGCGACCAGAATGCGATTCCCGATAGCCAATGGACCTTGTTCCGCCACACCGGCGTGACGCACTTGATGTCGATTTCCGGCCTGCACGTGACGCTGTTCTCGGTGTTGGTCTATGGCTTGGTCCAATTCGTTTGGCGCCGCGTGCCGGCCTTGGCCTTGCGTTTGCCGGCGCAGAAGGCGGGCATCGGCTTGGGGCTTGTCGCGGCGACGATCTACGTCGCGCTGGCCGGCTTTGGCATTCCAGCCCAGCGCACCTTGTTCATGTTGGCGGTGGCGGTCTTGGCCTTGCTCTTCGATCGTGCCATTGTCGCCTCGCGTATCTTGGCGCTGGCCCTGTTCGTGGTCGTGCTGCTCGACCCGTGGGCGGCCTTGTCGCCCGGCTTCTGGCTGTCCTTCGCCGCGGTCGCCGCCCTGATGCTTGGCGGCCAAGGCCGCTTGGGCCGTGATGCTGCATGGCGGGCTTGGCTAGCCGCGCAAGGGGCCGTGACCTTGGCCTTGCTGCCGGTCTTGCTGCTGATCTTCCATGAGGCTTCGCTGGTGGCGCCCGTGGCCAATGCCTTTGCCATCCCCCTCGTCAGTTGGCTGGTGGTGCCCTTGGTGTTGTCGGCGGCGTTGTTGCCTTGGGCCGGCTTGGCCGATTCGGCCCACGCGCTGATCGCCGTCGTCATGCATGGGCTGACTTGGCTCGATGCCTGGCCGCAACCGGTTTGGCATGGCGCCGAACCGTCGGTCGCGGCCTTGTCGTTGG
>JAJZTS010000057.1 GCA_021848725.1 Pseudomonadota bacterium | reverse complement strand
CTATACGCCATCTGACGTATACCGCCCCATACCCCGGCTCCTTAATCTGGCGGCGACTGAAACAAAACGCTCAGTCCGGTCCACTCAATTTAAGGAGCCTTCCATGCAACGTCGCAACTTCATCAAGGCAGCCACGCTCACGGTGGCCCTGGCTGCCGCGGGTTTGACCAGTCTTTCCGCATTGGCCGCCGACACCATCAAGGTCGGCATTCTGCATTCGCTGTCCGGCACCATGGCCATTTCAGAAACGGCGCTGAAAGAGACCGCCTTGATGACCATCGACGAGATCAACAAGGCCGGCGGCGTGATGGGCAAGAAGCTGGAGCCGGTGGTGGTCGACCCCGCTTCCAACTGGCCGCTGTTCGCCGAGAAGGCGCGCCAGCTCATCGCCAAGGACAAGGTGGCCGTGGTGTTCGGCTGCTGGACCTCGGTTTCGCGCAAATCGGTGTTGCCGGTGTTCAAGGAGCTGAACGGCCTGCTGTTCTACCCGGTGCAGTACGAGGGCGAAGAGCTGGAGAAGAACGTGTTCTACACCGGCGCGGCGCCGAACCAGCAGGCCATTCCCGCCGTGGAATACCTGATGAGCAAGGACGGCGGTGCTGCCCGCCGCTTCGTGCTGCTGGGCACCGACTACGTCTACCCGCGCACCACCAACAAGATCCTGCGCGCCTTCCTGCACAGCAAGGGCGTGAAGGATGCCGACATCATGGAGGAGTACACCCCGTTCGGTCATAGCGATTACCAGACCATCATCGCCAAGATCAAGAAGTTCGCCTCCGAGGGCAAGAAGACCGCCGTGGTGTCCACCATCAACGGCGACTCCAACGTGCCGTTCTACAAAGAACTGGGCAATGCCGGCCTGAAGGCGACCGATGTGCCGGTGGTGGCCTTCTCGGTGGGTGAGGAAGAACTGCGCGGTGTCGACACCAAGCCGCTGCTCGGCCACTTGGCGGCGTGGAACTACTTCGAATCGATCAAGAACCCGACCAACGCCAAGTTCATCAAGATGTACAAGGACTGGGCCAAGAAGCAGAAGCTGCCCAATGCCGACACCGTGGTGACCAACGACCCGATGGAGGCGACCTATATCGGCATCCACATGTGGAAGCAGGCGGTCGAGAAGGCCAAGTCCACCGATACCGACAAGGTGATCGCCGCCATGGCCGGCCAGACCTTCAAGGCCCCGTCCGGCTTCACCGCCACGATGGACCCGAAGAACCATCACCTGCACAAGCCGGTGTTCATCGGCGAGATTCGCCCCGACGGCCAGTTCAACGTGGTTTGGAAGACCCCGGGCCCGGTCAAGGCCCAGCCTTGGTCACCGTTTATCCCGGGTAACGACAAGAAGAAAGACGAGCCGGATACCAAGTAATTCGGCCGACGACGCCCTCTTGCGGGAGGGCGTCATTCCCGCGCGCATCCCCGAGGGTGGGCGCCGGACTGACGGAATACCGTCGGCAATCCTAGACACGCCATGACCAGACGCCTACTCATTCTTCTGCTTTGCCTCCTGCCCGCGCTGCCGGCCTGGGCGGCGCTCGACCCGGCCGTGGTCAAGCAACTGGCGGCCGAAGATTCCGATGCCAAGATCGCCGCCATTCAGCAACTCGGCGCCGGCGGCGACCGCGCGGCGGTGACGGTGCTGAAGGCCTTGGCCAACGACGAACTGTTCGTGGCCGGCGGCACGGTGTTCCTGCTCGACGGCGAGACGGCGCTCGATGCCGCCACCGGCACGGCGATCGCCCCCGCGCCGGAAACGTACGATGCGATCACCATCAACAATCGCATCCGGGCCGAACTGTCGAATGCCATTGCCACCTTGCGCCTGCTCAACCCCGACCGCGCGGTGCGCCTGGCTGCGGCACAGGAGCTGCAATCGAACACCGGCATCGACATGGCGCCGGTGCTGGCCAAGGCCTTGGCCCGCGAGACCGACCCGCAGATCAAACACCTGCTCAAGCTGGCCCATGCCCAGGCCAATCTCGGCAGCGCCGATGCCGATGCCCGCTTGGCCGCGGTGCAGGCCCTGGCCGACGACGCCACGCCCAACACCCGCAACCTGCTGCTGCCCTTGCTCGACCCGGCCACCGAGGCCGATGCCCGCGTGCGCACGGCGGCCAAGTCTTCGCTCAAACTCATCGAGTCGCGCCTCGCCGTGGGCGAGACCCTCGGCCAAATCTTCACCGGCCTGTCGCTCGGCAGCATCCTGCTGCTGGCCGCGCTCGGCTTGGCGATCACCTACGGCGTCATGGGCGTGATCAACATGGCCCACGGCGAGCTGTTGATGGTTGGCGCCTACGCCGCCTATGCCGTGCAAGGCCTGTTCCAGCGCTATCTGCCCGGCTATATCGATTGGTATGTGCTGGCCGCGATTCCGGTCGCCTTCGCCGCGGCCGGCCTGGTCGGCATCGCGCTCGAACGCAGCGTGATCCGCTGGCTCTATGGCCGGCCCTTGGAGACCCTGCTCGCCACCTGGGGCCTATCGTTGATCCTGATCCAGGCGGCGCGCGTGCTGTTCGGCGCGCAAAACGTCGAGGTCGCCAACCCGAGCTGGATGTCCGGCGGCATCGAGTTGATGGCCGGCCTGGTGCTGCCGTGGAACCGCATCGTCATCATCGGCTTCACCTTGTTCGTGCTGGCCTTGGTCTGGCTGCTGATGCAGAAGACCCGGCTCGGCATGTTCGTCCGCGCCGTCACCCAGAACCGGCAGATGGCCGGCTGCGTCGGCGTGCCCACCGCGCGCATCGACACCCTGGCCTTCGGTCTCGGCGCCGGCATCGCCGGCCTGGGCGGCGTTGCCTTGTCGCAGATCGCCAACGTCGGGCCGGACATGGGCCAGGGCTATATCGTCGACTCGTTCATGGTGGTGGTGCTGGGCGGCGTCGGCCAGTTGGCCGGTGCGGTCTGGGCCGCGCTGGGCCTGGGCGTGGTGACCAAGTTCCTCGAAGGCTGGGCCGGTGCGGTGATCGCCAAGATCGTGGTGCTGGCGATCGTCATCGTCTTCATCCAGAAACGGCCGCAGGGGCTGTTTGCCCTCAAGGGCCGGTTTGTCGAGAACTGAGATGAGAACGCCATTCACCTTGCACCTGCTCAAGTTCATGCCCCGCACCGGCTGGATCGCGCTCGCCGTCTTCGCCGCCATCGCGCTGGCGATCATGCCGGCGCTGCATCTGTTCGTGCCGCACGACAGCCCGTTCTATGTGTCGAACTATGCCATCACCCTGGGCGGCAAGCTGATGTGCTATGCCATCGTCGCCGTGGCGATGGACTTGATCTGGGGCTATGCCGGCATCCTGTCCTTGGGCCACGGCCTGTTCTTCGCGCTCGGCGGCTATGCCTTCGGCATGTACCTGATGCGCGAGATCGGCACCGACGGGTCCTACCATGCCACCCTGCCGGACTTCATGGTCTTCCTCGATTGGAAGGCGTTGCCCTGGTATTGGTTCGGCACCGATTCCTTGATCTGGTCGCTGCTCTTGGTGCTGGCGGTGCCGGCGCTGGTGGCCTATGTCTTCGGCTACTTCGCCTTCCGCTCGCGGATCAAGGGCGTGTATTTTTCCATCATCACCCAGGCCCTTACCTTCGCCGCCATGTTGCTGTTCTTCCGCAACGAGACCGGCTTCGGCGGCAACAACGGCTTCACCGATTTCAAGCGCATCCTCGGTTTCGACATCACCTCGCCCGAGATGCGGGCCGCCCTGTTCGCCTTGTCCGCCCTGGTACTGATGCTGACCCTGGTGCTCGGCCGCTATCTGGTCAGTTCCAAATTCGGCCGGGTACTGACCGCGATTCGCGATGCCGAGTCGCGCGTCATGTTCATCGGCTACAACCCGCTGCACTACAAGCTGTTCGTCTGGACCCTGTCGGCCATGCTTTGCGCCGTGGCCGGCGCGCTCTATGTGCCGCAGGTCGGCATCATCAATCCGAGCGAGATGTCGCCGGCCAACTCGATCGAGATCGCGATCTGGGTCGCGGTCGGCGGCCGCGGCACCCTGATCGGACCGGTCATCGGCGCGGCCATCGTCAATCTGTCCAAGAGCTTTTTCACCGTGGCCTTTCCCGACTATTGGCTGTTCTTCCTCGGCGCGCTATTCGTCGGCGTCACCTTGTGGCTGCCCGAGGGCGTGGTCGGCCTGTGGCAGCGGGTCATGAACAAGAGGGCGGCATGAGCGTCGAACAACTTCAGTCATCGCCCGAGTGGGGTGACGGCGCGGCGAATATGGGCCACGTGCTCCAGCCCGGCCTCGACATTTCGCACAAGGTCATCCTCTACCTGGAGGATATCTCGGTCAGCTTCGACGGCTTCAAGGCGCTGAACAAGCTCTCCTTGGCCATCGACGCCGGCGAGCTGCGTTGCATCATCGGCCCCAACGGTGCCGGCAAGACCACGATGATGGATGTGATCACCGGCAAGACCCGGCCCGATGCCGGCACCTGCTTCTTCGGCCAGACCTTGGACCTCACGCGCATGACCGAACCCGAGATCGCCCATGCCGGCATCGGCCGCAAGTTCCAGAAGCCGACCATCTTCGAGCGCCACACCGTGTTCGAGAACCTGGAGCTGGCGATGAAGACCGACAAGCGGGCGCGGGTGAGTCTGTTTGCCCGGCTCGACGACGCCGGCCGCGACAAGATCGCCGACACCCTGAAGCTGATCCGGCTCGGCGCCGAGGCCGAACGCCAAGCCGGCCTGCTGTCGCACGGCCAGAAGCAGTGGCTGGAGATCGGCATGTTGTTGATGCAAGAGCCGCAGCTTCTGCTGCTCGACGAGCCGGTGGCCGGCATGACCGACGACGAGACCGAGCGCACCGGCGAGCTGTTCAAGTCGCTGGCCGGCAAGCACAGCCTGGTGGTGGTCGAGCACGACATGGCCTTCATCGAACAGCTGGGCGGCCAGGTCACCGTACTGCACGAGGGCGCGGTGTTGGCCGAAGGCGATTTGGCCATGGTGCAGGCCGACCCGCGCGTGATCGAAGTCTATCTGGGGCGCTAGAAATGTTGGCTGTCGAAAATCTCAACCAGTATTACGGCGGCAGCCACATCCTGCGCAACCTCGGTTTCGAGGCGCCGACCGGCCAGGTCACCACCCTGCTTGGCCGCAACGGCGTGGGCAAGACCACTTTGCTCAAATGCCTGATGGGCCTGGTGCCGGCCAAGACCGGCCGCATCGTGTTCGATGGCAAGGAGATCACCGGCGGGCCGTCGCATGCCCGGGTGAAGGCCGGCATCGGCTACGTGCCGCAGGGCCGCGAGATCTTTCCGCGATTGACGGTGGAAGAGAACCTGCAAATGGGCCTGGCCACGCGACCGCGCGGCACGCCGGTGCCCGAACGCATCTTCCAGATGTTCCCGGTGTTGAAACAAATGCTCAAGCGGCGGGGCGGCGACCTGTCCGGTGGCCAACAACAACAACTCGCCATCGGCCGCGCCCTGGCCTTCGGCCCCAAGCTGTTGATCCTCGACGAGCCGACCGAAGGCATCCAGCCCTCGATTATCAAGGACATCGAGCGCGCCATTCGCGCCCTGGCCGAGGAGGGCAGCATGGCGATCCTGCTGGTCGAGCAGTATTACGACTTCGCCCGCTCGCTGGCCGACCAATACCTGGTGATGGAGCGCGGCGAGATCGTCAAGCGCGGCGCCGGGGCCGACATGGACCGCGACGGCGTGCGCGAATTGCTGTCCGTCTGAATCATGGACCTGGCCGAACCGATCAACACAACTTGGCAGGCCCACCTGCAACTGGGTTTCGAGCGACGCGATGCCGCCACCATTCTGAGCCGGCGCGAACATCGCGGGCCGCTGCGCATCCAGAAGCCGCTCTATCCAGAGGGCGAGGCGGTCTGTCATGGCATTGTCCTGCACCCGCCCTCGGGCATCGTCGGTGGCGATGAGCTGGAGATCGATGTGACCGTGGCTTGCGGCGCGCAGGCCCTGCTGACCACGCCGGGGGCGGGAAAGTGGTATCGCAGCGCCGGCCCGCGCGCAACGCAGCGGCTGCATTTCGCGGTGCAGGCCGGCGGCGCGCTGGAATGGCTGCCGCAGGAAACCATCGTGTTCGACGGCGCGCGGGCCGACATGCAGACCCATATCGACCTGGCCGCCGATGCCCGCTTCATCGGCTGGGAGGTCCTTTGCCTGGGTCGACGGGCCTCGGGCGAGCGCCTCGCTACCGGCGATATCCGCCTGGCAACGCGCCTGCGCCTCGGCGAGCGCTTGGCCTGGCTGGAGCGTGGCCAGCTTGAGGGCAGTTCGCCGCTGCTGCAATCAGCGGCTGGACTGGCGGGGTTCAGCGTCAGCGGCACCCTGCTGGCGCTCGGCCCAGGTCTCGATACCTCGCTGCTGGCGAACTGCCGCGCCGTGGCCGTAAAGGAAGGCGGTGCCCAGACCGGCATCACCGTTCTGCCCGATTTGCTGGTGGCGCGTTATCTGGGCCACGCCTCGGAGGCCGCGCGCGAGTGGTTCTCCGCCCTGTGGCGCACGTTGCGCCCAACCTTGCTCGGACGCACGGCGCAAATGCCGCGCATCTGGAGTACGTAGTGCCACATTAAATAAACGCACCTAGGGGAAATCATGTTGCAATCGGCATCGATAAGAAAGCTCTTGTTCAGTATGGTAGCCGGCGTATCGCTGTTGCTGGTGGCGGTTACCGTGGTGGTTTGGCATGCCACCGGCGCGATTTCGACGGCAGCCGATCAAATGGGGCAAGGCAAGGATGTGGTCGCTGACATCTTGCCGCCGCCGCTCTATGTGATCGAGGCGGAACTCACCGTGCTGGAACTGCTGGATGCCAAGCCGGACGAGACACAAACACTGCTGGCAAGGCTCGTTTCCCTGAAAAAGGATTACGACACTCGAAATGCATTCTGGGAACAGGCATCGCTCGACAGCCAAACGAAATCCATCTTGCTCGGCCGCCAGCGGCAAGCCGCGGATGCGTTTTGGAAGATCGCGCTGGGTGATTTCGCCGAGGCGGTGAAATCCGGCGATGGCCCGCGAGCCCGCCACCTCGCGGCGGAGTTGCGCAAACACTATGTCGCCCACCGCGCGGGTGTAGATGCGACGGTCAAGGCCGCATCCGCCTATGCCGAGAACACCTTGGACGGTTTGCATTCCACCTCGCTGCGCGCCCGCTGGATAGCCCTCACCTTGGCTCTGGCCGGTTTGGTGCTGATGGCGGGTTGGATGATCCTGGTGATCCGCGAAATCATGCGCCGCTTGGGTGGCGAACCGCTCAACATCCTGGCGGCGGTGCACCGGATCGCGGCGGGCGACCTGACCACGCGACTGACGATCCCGCCGGGCGATAACCACAGCCTTGCCCATAACTTCGCCGATATGGCCGCCCGAATGCGCGAAGTGCTGACCGAGGTTCGGCGTCAAGCCGATACCACCCGCGGCATCCTTGCCGAATTGCACGAACAGGTCGGCCAATCGCTCAATCTGTCCAGTCGCCAAGCCGATTCCCTGTCGGCCGCCTCCGCCAATGTGGAGGAGCTTTCAACCTCGATCGCGCACAATAGCGCCAACGCCGACGCGACCGCCACACAGGCCGGTTCGGCACTCGAACTGACCAAGAACAGCGACAGCGCGATCACCGAGATGGCGAACTCGTTGACCTCGGTTGCCGCCAGCGCGGCACGAACGGCCGAGGAGTTCTCGGGCCTGGAACAGGATATGGCGAACATCCGGCAGTTTAGTACGGTCATCCAGGGCATCGCCGAGCAAACCAACCTATTGGCCCTGAATGCCGCGATCGAGGCCGCCCGCGCCGGCGAATCGGGACGCGGCTTCGCCGTGGTCGCCGACGAGGTGCGCAAACTCGCGGAACAATCGTCGGATTCCGCACGCAAAGTGGACGAACTTGCCCATCGGCTCTCGTCGGCAACGCAAATCGCGGTGCAATCCGTCCGCACCATGCTCGACGATATCCGGGCCGAGTGCGATAAAACCGATGTCTTGCGCGAGCACGTGGGCGCCTTGCATTCCGGCGCCAACAATACCGCCGAGATGAGCTCGTCCATGACCCATGCCTTATCCGAGCAGACCATGGCATCCCAGGAGATCGCGCGCGTCATCGAGGACATTTCAGTCGCGGCCGAGAACGCCGTCCAGATCGCCAATTCCGTGGATGCCGCCTGCACCCGGCTCACCGTCGGCATCGACGAGCTATCCACCGTATTGTCCAGATTCAAGGTCTGAGCAGAGGCCACCGATGGAACTGACACCGAGGGAAAAGGACAAGCTGCAAATCTTCACCGCCGGTTTGCTGGCGGAGCGGCGCCTGGCGCGCGGGCTCAAGCTCAACTACCCGGAGGCGGTGGCCTTCATCACCGCCGGCATCCTGGAAGGCGCGCGCGACGGCCAAACCGTGGCTGAGTTGATGTGCTACGGCACCACCCTGCTCAAGCGCGACCAGGTGATGGACGGCGTGCCGGAGCTGGTCCCGGAGATTCAGGTCGAGGCGACCTTTCCCGACGGCACCAAGCTGGTCACCGTGCACAACCCCATCGTGTAGGAGGGCGCATGATCCCAGGTGAATTCAAGATTGAACCCGGCGACATCGAATTGAACGCCGGCCGCGCCACGGTCAGGCTGGAGGTCGCCAACACCGGCGACCGGCCGATCCAGGTCGGCTCGCACTATCACTTTTATGAAACCAACGCGGCGCTCGCCTTCGACCGCGACCAGGCGCGCGGCATGCGCCTGGACATCGCGGCCGGCACCGCGGTGCGCTTCGAGCCGGGCCAGACCCGCACGGTGCAATTGGTCGCTTACGCCGGCGCGCGCAAGGTCTACGGTTTTCAGGGCAAGGTGATGGGCAATCTTTAAATGAGGAGCACAGATATGAAGAAGAAATTTTTTGCGCTGACGCTGGTTCTGTTTTCACCGCTGGCCATGGCCCATCCGGGTGAACACCACATGGGCTGGCTGGCTGGCATCGCACATCTTCTGAGCGAGCCCGATCATCTGGCCATGCTGCTGTTGGCCGTGGTGGTCGGCGCCTATGGCGCGCTGGCCTTGCGCCGGCGCGCCCGCGTGAACAAGCGCCGTCAGTAAACCTCAAACACAGGAGAGCGTCATGGCCGTTCGCATCGACCGCCAAGCCTATGCCGAGATGTTCGGCCCCACCGTCGGCGACCGGGTGCGCCTGGCCGATACCGAACTATGGCTGGAAGTGGAACGCGACTACACGGTCTACGGCGACGAGGTGAAGTTCGGCGGCGGCAAGGTCATCCGCGACGGCATGGGTCAAAGCCAGCGCGTGGCGGCCGAGGTGGCCGACACCGTCATCACCAACGCGCTGATCGTCGATGCCGTGGCCGGCATCGTCAAGGCCGACATCGGTCTCAAGGCCGGCTATATCGCCGGCATCGGCAAGGCCGGCAACCCCGACGTGCAGCCCGGCGTCACCATCGCCATCGGCGCCGGCACCGAGGTTATCGCTGGCGAAGGCATGATCGTCACCGCCGGCGGCGTCGACAGCCATATCCACTTCATCTGCCCGCAGCAGATCGAAGAGGCGCTGATGTCCGGCGTCACCACCCTACTCGGCGGCGGCACCGGCCCGGCCACCGGTACCTATGCCACCACCTGCACGCCGGGGCCGTGGCATATCCACGCCATGCTGCAGGCGGCCGAGGCCTTCCCGATGAACCTGGGTTTCCTCGGCAAGGGCAACGTCTCGCTGCCGGAGCCGGTGCGCGAGCAGGTGCACGCCGGTGCCATCGGCCTGAAACTGCACGAAGACTGGGGCACCACCCCGGCCGCCATCGACAACTGCCTGACCGTCGCCGACGAGATGGACGTGCAGGTCGCCATCCACACCGACACCCTGAACGAGTCGGGCTTCGTCGAGACCACGCTGGCCGCGTTCAAGGGTCGCACCATTCACACCTTCCACACCGAGGGCGCCGGCGGCGGCCACGCGCCGGACATCATCAAGGCCGCGAGCCAGCCCAACGTGCTGCCGTCGTCGACCAATCCGACCCGGCCCTACACGGTGAACACCATCGACGAGCATCTGGACATGCTCATGGTCTGCCACCACCTCGACGCGGCCATTGCCGAGGACATCGCCTTCGCCGAGTCGCGCATCCGACGCGAGACCATCGCGGCCGAGGACATCCTGCACGACCTCGGCGCCTTCTCCATGATGTCGTCCGATTCGCAGGCCATGGGCCGGGTCGGCGAGGTGGTCATCCGCACCTGGCAGACCGCGCACAAGATGAAGACCCAGCGCGGCGCGCTGCAACAAGACAGCGCGCGCAACGACAACTTCAGGATCAAGCGCTACATCGCCAAATACACTATCAACCCGGCCATCACCCACGGCATCGGCCATGTGGTCGGCTCGGTCGAAGTCGGCAAGCTGGCCGACCTGGTGTTGTGGAAGCCCGCCTTCTTCGGGGTGAAGCCCAGCCTGATCGTCAAGGGTGGCATGATCGCCGCCGCGGCCATGGGCGACCCCAACGCCTCCATCCCGACGCCGCAGCCGGTGCACTACCGGCCCATGTTCGGCAGCTTCGGCGGCGGCCTGAAGACCGCGCTCACCTTCGTCTCGCAAGCGGCGCTGGACAACGAAGCGGTGCTCAAGCTCGGCCTGGCCAAGCCCCTGGTCGCGGTGCAGAACACCCGCACGGTGAGCAAGGCCGACATGGTGTACAACAGCGCCACGCCGGCGATCGACGTCGACCCCGAAACCTATGCCGTGCGCGCCGACGGCGAGCTGCTGGTGTGCGAGCCGGCCACCGTGCTGCCCATGGCCCAGCGTTATTTTTTATTTTGATGGTCATTCCCGCGCAGGCGGGAATCCAGGAAAAAGGGCTGACATGCGAAGCTATCGACAACATGGAGTCCCACTTTCGCGGGAATGACGGAAGAGAATCATGCTGGTCATCGAGAAAAAAGCCGCCGCCGACCGCGCCGCCACCGAGCGCTTGGTGCTGCCGTTCGATCTGCGCTGCAAGAGCCGGCTGCGCACCCGATTGGAAAGCGGCGAAGAGGCCGGGCTGTTTCTGGAGCGGGGCACGGTGCTGCGCCCCGGCGACCGGCTCGAAGCCAACGACGGCCGCATCGTCGAGGTGGTCGCCGCGGCCGAGGCGGTGATGGAGGCGCACAGCAGTGACGCCCTGCGGCTGGCACGCGCCGCCTATCACCTGGGCAATCGCCACGTCGCGGTCGAGCTCAAGCCCGGCCTGCTGCGCTTCGCCCGCGATCACGTGCTGGGCGAGATGGTGCGCGGCCTCGGCTTGCCGGTGACCGAGGCGGTCGCCCCGTTCGACCCGGAAAGCGGCGCCTATGGCGGCCACGGCGGCCATGCCCATCCGCACGGCCACAGCGCCGACGGCGAAGGCCGCGGCCCGCGCATCCACGACATGATGCTGGGGGCGCAGAGACGGGGGTGACGATGAGCGCGAGCCTGATCCGTCTGTTGCAACTGGCCAGCCCGACCCTGCCGGTCGGCGCCTACACCTATTCCCAGGGTTTGGAATGGGCGGTGGAATCGGGTGCGGTGCGCGACGAGGCGAGCGCCTTGCAGTGGATAGCCGGCTGCCTGCAATTCGGCGTGGCCCGGTTCGAGGCGGTCTATCTCGCCCACATGCTGCGCGCCTGGCAGGCCGATGATGTCGAGCGCCTGAGCGAACTCGATGCCGAATTCATCGCCAGCCGCGAGACCGCCGAACTGCGGGTCGAGACCCTGCAGATGGGTCATTCGCTGGCGCGGCTGCTGGCCGACCTGGATTGCCCTCGCCCGCAAGCGGGAGGGGCTAACGGCCATCTCGGCCTGAACGGATTCGAGGCGCCCAGTTTCCCCTTGGCCTGGAGCTGCGCCGCCGCCACCTGGCAGATCAACGTCGAAGAGGCCGTGGCCGCCTATCTGTGGGCCTGGGCCGAAAACCAGGTGATGGCGGCGGTGAAGGCGGTGCCGCTGGGGCAGACCGCCGGCCAGCGCCTGTTGCTGGCCTTGGGTGCGCGCCTGCCCGAACTGGCCGGCGAGGCGGCCGACGCCGCCATCGCCACCACCCACAACTACCTTCCGGCCTTCGCCATCGCGAGCAGCCGGCACGAAACCCAATACACAAGGCTATTCCGCTCATGAGCAATCGTTCCCAACCCTTACGCGCCGCTGCTTCAGGTTCCAATCCCTTACGGGTTGGCATCGGCGGCCCGGTCGGTTCCGGCAAGACCGCGCTCACCCTGGCGCTCTGCCGCGCCCTGCGCGACAAGTACAACATCGCCGTCGTCACCAACGACATCTACACCGAAGAGGACGCCCAATTCTTGGTGCGCAACGAGGCCCTGGCGCCGGAGCGCATCATCGGGGTGGAAACCGGCGGCTGCCCGCACACCGCCATTCGCGAAGACGCCAGCATCAACCTGGAGGCGGTCGATCGCCTGAACAAACGCTTCCTCGGCCTGGACGTGATCTTCGTCGAGAGCGGCGGCGACAACCTGGCCGCCACCTTCAGCCCCGAGCTGTCCGATCTGACCCTCTACGTGATCGACGTCTCGGCCGGCGACAAGATTCCGCGCAAGGGCGGCCCCGGCATCACCAAGTCCGACCTGCTGGTGATCAACAAGATCGACCTGGCGCCCATGGTCGGCGCCTCGCTCGAGGTGATGGACCGCGACGCCAAAAAGATGCGCGGCGAGCGGCCGTTCGTGTTTTCCAATCTGAAGACGGGCCA
>JAJZTS010000056.1:9121-12895 GCA_021848725.1 Pseudomonadota bacterium | reverse complement strand
CCAGATGCGCCTCCAGCTCGGTCAGGCGGCGGCTGACCGCGGATTTGGCGATGCTCAGCCGATCGGCGGCGGCGCTGATGCCGCCGGCCTCGACCACGGCGACGAAGGTTTGCAGGTCGGCGAAGCGATCCATTTGGTTCTTGATACGAGAACAATAATTTCAAATTATTGATGTTTATTCTTTTTCGCACAACACAAATAATGTGCCGCATGCGTCCTGTGTCGGACGCGTCGATGCAGCCAGCCAACTTTTGGAGGAAGAAACGTGAACCGATCCGATTCGCAACTCAGCCTTGGCCCGGTCGAGGTCCAACTCGAAGCCGGCAAGCAGTATTACCTCTGCACTTGTGGACAGAGCCGCAAGCGGCCTTTCTGCGACGGCTCGCATGCGGGCAGCGGCCATGAGCCGCACGTCTTCACGGCCGAGGCGAGCAAGGCGGCTTACTTATGCACCTGTACCCGCTCGGCTAACAAGCCGTTCTGCGATGGCCGCCACAACAACGCTTGATCGATCGGAAGGAGTGACCACCATGCAGCAAACGAACGAGGTTGCCTATGCCGCCCTAGTCCTGCGCCTGAGTCTGGCCAGCATGCTCATTGCCCACGGTTTGCTCAAGGTCTTGGTTTTTACGATGCCGGGCACGGTGCAGTTTTTTGCCGCGGTCGGCTTTCCGGCTTGGCTGGCCTATGTGGTCGTCGCCATGGAACTGGCCGGTGGCATTTTTCTGCTTGGCGGCGTGGCCACCCGTTGGGCCGCGCTGTCCTTGGTGCCGGTCATGCTCGGCGCGGCCAGCGTACACTGGGCCAACGGTTGGGTATTCAGCAATCCCCATGGCGGTTGGGAGTATCCGGTTTTGCTCGCCGTGCTAATGGTCGTTCAGTCCCTGCTCGGGGCGGGGGCCTATGCACTGCGTCCGGGTAGTGCCGCGGTCCGCACGGCGGCCTGAAAACGACAACATCGACGGAGAGTTCTGCCATGACAGCACGTAGCGTACAGCGACTGATCCCGGCCTTGGCGGTGTCCGAGGGCGCCGGGGTTACCGTGCATCGCACCATCGGCACGCCGGCACTGAAAAACCTCGACCCCTTCTTGATGCTGGACCATTTCAGCAGCGACGATCCCAATGACTACCTCGCCGGCTTTCCCGACCACCCGCATCGCGGTTTCGTCACCGTCACCTACATGCTCGACGGTCATCTGCTGCATCAGGACAGCATGGGCAACCGCGGCGATCTACGCGCCGGCGGAGCGCAGTGGATGAAGGCGGCCAGCGGCGTCATCCATTCCGAGATGCCGCAGCAGAGCAATGGCCTGATGCGCGGCTTTCAGTTGTGGGTCAATCTGCCCGCCGCCGAGAAGATGCGCGAGCCCGGCTATCAGGAGTTCTCGCCCGAGGCGATCCCCGAGATTGCCGGCAACGGCACGCAGGTGCGGTTGTTGGCCGGCGAATACGGCGGCCAGACCGGGCCGATCGCGGACCCGCATACCCGGGCGCAATACCTCGACGTGCGTCTCGCTGCCGGCATCGGCTTCAACCGCGCGCTCGACCCGGCGGCGACCGCCTTCGCCTATGTCTTCGAGGGCAGCGCCAGCGTGGCCGGCACCGCCTTGCCCCGGCACAGCCTGGCCGTGCTGGGCGAGGGCGATTCGGTCGCGCTGACGGCGGGCGGAGAGGGCACGCGTTTCATCCTGGTCGCCGGTCGTCCGCTGAACGAGCCCATCGTGCAATACGGCCCTTTCGTGATGAACACTCGGCAAGAGATCGAGCAAGCCATGCGCGATTATCAAGAGGGTCGACTGGTGCAAAGCAAGGCATCGGTCGTTCGTGCCTGAGCATCGCTCGGACGTCCGGCACCTTACTGAATGGAAAGGGAAAATCCAGCCGATATGTGGCTATGATGTTGGGTCTGATCAAGCATTCCTCATGAACTTGTCGTCGGTGGAGCGAGGATGGATGCCATGAACCATGTAAGTAGTCGAGCCAAGAAACATTGCCAAGTGTGCGGCACCGAGCACCCGGGGGTCTTGCGCTCCGCGGCGATCGTGCGGCACGTCCTGGCGGACCTGATTCGGCGCGAGACCGGGAAATGGGACGAGGCGGGCTGGATCTGCGTCGACGATCTGCAAAAATATCAGCACCGCTATGTCGAGGAAGTGCTCAAGGCCGAGAAGGGCGAGCTGACCCAGCTTGAGCAGGAAGTACTGGAAAGCCTGCAAAAACAGGAAACCCTCTCGGTCAATGCCGATGAGGAATTCGGTGCGGGGCTCAGCTTCGGGCAACGACTGGCCGATCGCATCGCCGAATTCGGCGGTAGCTGGACCTTCCTGATCCTATTCGGCCTGGTGGTGCTTGGCTGGATGTTGCTCAACTCCTATGTGCTGACGGTGCGGCCGTTCGACCCCTATCCCTACATCCTGCTGAATCTCTACTTATCCTGTTTGGCTGCGATCCAAGCGCCGGTGATCATGATGAGCCAAAACCGCCAGGAGGCACGCGATCGGCTGCGGGCGGTGCGTGACTATCAGGTCAACCTCAAGGCCGAGTTGGAGATACGGCATCTGCATCAGAAGCTGGACCATCTGCTGTCGCATCAATGGGAACGCCTGGTGGATATCCAGGAGGTCCAGATGGAATTGATCAACGAGATCAGGGCGCGCAAATAACAGAACAGAGGCGGGCGCTATTCGGTGCCGAGTGTGCTGCGCGGCGGCCGGAACACCTCGGTGTTGTCATAGTAAGCGGCGTGCGCATTGGCCGCCTCGAAGCCCGGCACGCCCAATACCGGCATGACGAAGAGGTCGGCCGGTTTTTGCACCGTGCCGCCCAGCCAGGCGTGGGCGATGGCGGCATCCAGTGCGGCGGGCGGCAGGCCAGCCACGGGCAATTTATCCATCTGTAGGAACAGGCACTTGCCGGTCATGCCAGGATAGGGTGCCAATGCTTTCTCGATGACGGCATGACCGATCACATACAAGCGCGCGTCCTGCCATCGTGCGCGCCGCTGCCAGAATGCCGTCTTCCATTGTTTGGTCCGCAACAGCTCGGCCAGTTCGGTATCGCGCGCCACCAGCACCAGGCCGCTCTCGTCGAACAAGGTGGCGGCGTTCGAGGCCGGGCTGCGCTGGCCCTTGGGCGCGTTTGCCAGCTCGCGGCACTGCACGGCGTTGAGCGCGGCCTTGGTTTGGGGAAAGGTCAGCCAGATCAGGGCGTTGAAAAAATCGTGCGCACTGGCGGTGCGGGTTGGCACCCGGCCGCTGTCCCATATCTGCTGTTCGTAATCGCGCTGGCCGCAGGCGGCGGTCTGCTCGACAAAGCACACGGGCCGATCGGCGCCGTTGCATAGGCCTTGCGCAGCGGCCAAGGCGTTGAGCTGCGCCGTGCTCGGCCAGTCGCGCGCATTGCGGAATTGCCCGGCCCAATGCGCCACGCTGCCGCATAAGGGCAGCGCGTCGAAGTCGGGTGTCCAGGCTAGGGTACTCAACGACCGGCGAGCTTGGCGCGATAGCGCCGGGTCAGTTCGTGCTCCGCGCCGAGCATGTTGAACAGGGTGATCAGTGCGCGGCGGCCGATGTCGTCGCGGAAGTCGGGCGCGGCTAGAGCGAGTTGCAACAATCCTTCCATGGACTCTTCCATACGATCTCCCAACAATGCGCGGGCGGCCAGGCACAGGCGGACTTCCGGCGTGCCGGCAACGAGGAGCTCGGGTGCTTGCTCGGCGGCGGCGATCAGTTCCAAGTGGGCAAGCAACGGCGCAATACGGCCGTCGCGGCGG
>JAJZTS010000056.1:0-9021 GCA_021848725.1 Pseudomonadota bacterium | reverse complement strand
CAATGCGCGGGCGGCCAGGCACAGGCGGACTTCCGGCGTGCCGGCAACGAGGAGCTCGGGTGCTTGCTCGGCGGCGGCGATCAGTTCCAAGTGGGCAAGCAACGGCGCAATACGGCCGTCGCGGCGGGCATCGAGAGGCAAGGCTGTCAGCAGGCTCAAGGCCTGGGCTGGCTGCCCCGAGAGCAGCAGCAACTTGGCCAGATCGGCACTGATCGAAAGATCGTCCGGGCGATCCACCGCGGCACGGGCGAGCAGGGCGATGGCCTCCTCGGTGCGGCCCGCCTGGTGGGCCTTGAGCGCCTGTTGCCGGATGGGGTCGCTGTCCAGGGTGACGAAGCGGGCGAGGGCGGCGCGGAAAGTGCTGTCCGGCTCGGCGCCGTGGATGGTGTGCGCGACCTCGCCGTTCAAGAAGAACTTCACCGTCGGTACGCTGGTCACGCCGTGTTCGCGGGCGAGGCCGCCGATCTCGTCGGTATTGGCCATCACCAAGAGAAAGCGGCCGCCATAGTCGCCAGCCAGGTGCACCAGACGCGGCATCAGCATCAGGCAGGGGCCGGCCTTGGGCGTCCAAAAATGCACCAGCACCAGGCCCTTGCGTGAATTGCTCAGCACGAGGTCGTTGAAATTGGCGCGGTTGGCATCGAAGACGTAGGGTGACAGGGACATGGTGAGCGGTTTAGTTTGCGGGCGATGGGCAGTGCGCCTATTATCCCGCTCACTTGCAATGAACGGAAGGAAACACCATGCCGCACGGCGCCATGAACGACCAGGAAGTCACCCTCCTGAGAGAAGAGATCGAACTGCTCATGACCGAGCGCCAGCGCCTGCTGCAAGTGGTCGGTGCCGCCGCCGTGCTGGTGGCCAACCTGGATAGCGATTCGCTACCCGACGACCAAGACACCATCGACGCCGCCGAGATGCTGGCGGAACACCTCAACGGCCTGAGCGAAGAGACCTTGCTCGACGCCCTCACCGTCGTCAAGGCCGAACTCGACCACGAGGCCCAAGCCAAGGAAGACGCCGGCCAGTGAGCGATCTGTTCGAGGCCGAACACGCCCTCGACTTCGAGCGCCGCTTCGGCGGGGTGCGCCGCCTGTATGGCGCGGCGGCCTTCGAACGCTTTCAACAGGCGCATATCTGCGTCATCGGCATCGGCGGCGTCGGCTCCTGGGTGGCCGAGGCCTTGGCCCGCACGGCCATCGGCGAGCTAACCCTGATCGACCCCGACCACGTCGCCGAATCCAACATCAACCGCCAGGTCCACGCGCTGACCCCCGAGCTGGGCAAGGCCAAGGCCCAGGCCATGCGCGAGCGCATCGCCGCGATCAACCCGCGTTGCCGGGTGAACCTGATCGAGGAATTCCTGGCCGAGGACAACCTGGAAACCCTGCTGCACGACAAGTACGACTACGTGGTCGACGCCATCGACAGCGCCCGGACCAAGGTCGCTCTCATCGCCCACTGCAAACGGCGCAAGATCAAGCTGGTCTGCGTCGGCGGCGCTGGCGGCCAGATCGATCCCGCGCGCATCCAGCTCGACGATCTCGCCCGTACCAGCCAAGACCCGCTGCTGTCCAGGGTGCGCAGCAAGCTGCGCAAGGAACACGGATTTCCGCGCGATCCGAAAAAGCGATTCGGCGTCGATTGCGTCTATTCCACCGAGCCCTTGATCTACCCCACGGCTGAGGGCGGGGTCTGCTACGAGAAGCCGGAAGACGCCCACATCCACGGCCTCAACTGTGCCGGCTTCGGCTCCTCGGTCTGCGTGACCTCGGTGTTCGGCATGTTGGCCGTGGCGAAGGTGCTGAATGTGCTGGCGGCGAATGTGGGTGGCGCATAGATCGCTACGCGTTCGAGTTTTATTCAAACGGTTTTCGGTCAAGCTTTACGCCGTAGCGCAGGCGAGTCCGAGTTGCTTTGACGTCGCTCGCTCATGAATCGCTTCATGTTGCTGCGTCAGTTCGATTCGACTTCATTTACGTCCCGATGATGCGGGATGGCGCTTGCACAGCCCATCTCACTTCACCATTTCAGCCTTGCTTGACACAGCCCCGTGAAACGCAGGTATCTTATGCCCGGCCTGGGGTCGCGATAAAACAACAAGGATAAGCGGCGCAGGGTATGTCCCGGCACGGTGCCGGCGACGGATGAGGAGTGGCGGTGGGACGACTGGCGATCTTCAATCAGAAGGGCGGCGTGGGCAAGACCACGACGGCACTGAACCTGGCGGCGGCCTTGCGCCGGCGCGAGCGCGCCCCCTTGTTGATCGACCTCGACCCGCAGGGGCATTTGAGCCATATCTACAGCGCAACCCGGATCGAGGTCGGTAATAGTCTGTTTGCGTTTTATCAGGACGGCAAGAGCCTACGGCAACTGAGGTTGACGTGGGAGGCGGTTGGCCACTTGATCCCGTCGCACCAACAGATGATGAAGGTGGACTCCATCTTCGGCAAAGGCCCGGCGGTGCTCAATCGGCTGCGCCAGGGTCTGGATGTGCTGGAGAAGGAAGAGGGGGCGCGGCCGACGCTGATCGATTGTTGCCCGTATGTCGGCGTGTTGTCGCTGAACGCGGTATTCGCGGCGGATTGTCTATTGATTCCGGTATCGACCGATTTCCTGTCTTTGCAGGCGGCGGCCGAGATGGAACGCACCTTGGATCTGCTCGAGCCGGTACTCAAGCGCCGCGTGCAGCGCTGCTACGTGCTGACCCGCTACGACCGGCGGCGCAAGATGAGCGGTGAGATTCTGACCCGGATGATGGAGCGTTTCGGTGACGAGGTGTGCGAGACGGTGATCGCGGAGAACGTGTCGATTGCCGAGAGCCCGGCCTATAACCGCGATGTGTTCGATCACGCCCATGCCAGCCATGGTGCGCAGGACTATATGGCCTTGTGCAGCGAGTTGATCGAGCGCGGTGTTTTTTAGTGGTCGGCGGCGAGGACATCGACGACATCCTCGAAGCTGGAGCAGATATTGGTGTTCACTGCGGGGCGGATGTGGCGCGTTTCGATCACCGTACAGCCGGGGTACATGCGCAAGAGTTTTTGCTGTGCCTCGGATTCGTCGCGGCCCTGGATGACGAGGTTGTCCACGGTGACCCCGCTACGGGTGCGAATGCGGTAACCGTATTTGATCAGGTTGTGCGCTTGCATTTCCCGTTCTCTTTCAATGAGATACGCAAGTATAGGCCGATGGCGGGCCGATGCAACAGGCCCGTGCCGCCGATTGCCCGCAGCTTGGCCGGCTGTGGCCACCAGGCCACGGCGCGAGATCGGTCCGGATGGCAGGACCGGATAAGCGGAATAGGCTATTGCCGGCAGGAATTAAAAAAGATAACAATGCATTGAATTCGCAGGGGATGAAGATGTACGAAATAAAGTGTGCGCTGTTGCAAGCGTCGGTCATGCCGCGCCGTGTCGCTGGGTATGGCGGCCAGCGACAGGCGCTGGCCGGCTAAGCATGGATACGCGCCTCATCACTTTAGCCGAGTTGGAGCGAGGCTTGGCCGGTGGCGAGCTGGTGTATTTCTATCAGCCCAAGGTGTCGCTCATCAGTGGTCGGGTCAGCGGTGTCGAGGCGCTGATTCGGTGGATGAAGCCGGATGGCAGCATGGTCTTGCCGAAGGAGTTCATTCCGTTTGCCGAGGCCATGGGCTTCATCACGACGATCAGCCGCGCCATGTTTCCTCGGTTGATCGAGGACATGGTCATCATCAACGATCTCAGCGATGAGATCACCGTTTCCTTCAATCTGTCGGCGCAGGATATCGCGTCGCCCGAGATGGTGGGCCTGATTCGCGAGGCCATCCAGAGCAGCAAGATCGATGCGGCACGCCTGCAGGTTGAGATCACCGAGGATTCGCTCATTAGCAGCACCGATACCGTGGTGCACGACAATGTGCACGAACTGGTCAGCCTGGGCGTCAAGCTGGCGATGGACGATTACGGCATCGGTTATTCCTCGATCGATACCCTGAGTCGTTGGCCGTTCTCGGTCGTGAAGATCGACCAGGGCCTGATTCGGCGCATGGCGGATTCGGAAAAGAGCACGACCATTGTGCAAGCCAGTATTCGCATGGCCCATCAACTCGGCATCGGCATCGTCGCGGAGGGGATCGAGGCGGCGACGACCTACGAGTTCCTGCTCCACTCGGGTTGCACCCAAGCCCAGGGCTTTTGGCTCGGCCGGCCCATGCCCTTGCAGGATTTGCTGGCGTTCATCCGTCGCGACCAGCGCTGGTCGGCCATGCCGATCGGCTTGATCCATATGGCCCAACTCGACCACATTCAATGGCGCAAGGCCTTGATCGGCCAAGTCATGGCACTCAGCTTCGGCAAGGATCGCGCGAGTGGCATCCGCGAGGGCTTGGCGCAGATGGACCACCATCATTGTAAATTGGGCGAGTGGTATTACGGCGTTGGCCAGGAATTCAAGGGGATCACGGCCTTCGATCAGCTTGAGGAGCCGCACCGCGTCCTGCACGATCTGGGCAAGGCCTTGCTTGCCATCGCGCAAAACGGCGGCAGCCGGGAAGAAATCACGGCGGCCCTGCGCGCACTGACCAGGCAGTCCGGCATCGTGCTGGAGCTACTGCAGGACCTGGAGAACGAAGCGATATTGAAGGCCCCTGCCTTGGCCGATCTGGCCGACCTGAACTGATTACCCTGCAAACGACAAACAAGTCGTGCACAGCGGCCCTGCCTCCGGGCAGGGCCGCTGTTTCTTGCCACGGCCACTATGGCGCGGCGCGCACTGGGCCTGGGGTGGGGCTTGTGCCGGCTGCTTAGCGGTTGCGGCCGCCGGAGCGGTGCATGGCCGCCGGCTTGGGACCGGCGGGTTTTGCGCCGGTCGCGGCGCCACCGCGATTGCCGCCAAGGGCGGGTTTGCCGGCTTGGGGTTTACCACTGGCCCGACCGGGTTGGCCGGTGGCGCGGGGCGCGGATTGGCCGTGCCCGCGGCCGCGCTGCTGGTGTTCCTGGCTGCGCAGCATGATCGGTTCCGGCCGGGCATTGGGGTCGGGCTCGAAGCCGGGCACCACCTCGCGCGGCAGCTTGCGCTTGATCAAGCGCTCGATGTCGGCCAGGAACTTGTGCTCGTCGACGCAGACCAGCGACACCGCCTCGCCCTCGCAGCCGGCGCGGCCGGTGCGGCCGATGCGGTGGACATAGTCCTCCGGCACGTTGGGCAGCTCATAGTTGACCACGTGCGGCAGCTCGGTGATGTCGATGCCGCGGGCGGCGATATCGGTCGCCACCAGCACTTGCAGCTTGCCGGTCTTGAACTCGGCCAGCGCGCGGGTACGGGCGGCCTGGCTCTTGTTACCGTGGATGGCCATGGCGGAGATGCCGTCCTTGCTCAATTGCTCGGCCAAGCGGTTGGCGCCGTGCTTGGTGCGGGTGAACACCAGCACCTGGAACCACTGCTTTTCCTGGATCAGGTGGGTGAGCAGCTGCCGTTTCTTGTCGCGGTCGACCGGGTAGACCTTTTGCGCCACGGTGTCGGCGGTGGCGTTGCGGCGGGCCACTTCGATCAGCGCCGGCTTGTCGAGCAGGCCGTCGGCTAGGGCCTTGATCTCGTCGGAGAAGGTGGCGGAGAACAGCAAGTTCTGCCGTTTCTTCGGCAACAGCGCGAGGATCTTCTTGATGTCGCGGATGAAGCCCATGTCCAGCATGCGGTCGGCCTCGTCCAGCACCAGGATCTCGATATGGGCCAGGTCTACCGTTTTTTGCTGGACATGGTCGAGCAGGCGGCCGGGGGTGGCGACCAGGATGTCGACCTGGCCGCGCAGCTTCTGCATCTGCGGATTGATGTTGACGCCGCCGAACATCACCATGGAATGCAAGTGCAGGTGCTTGCCGTATTCGCGCACCGATTCTTCGACCTGGGCGGCGAGTTCGCGGGTGGGCGTGAGCACCAGGGCGCGGATCGGCGCGCGGCCGTGGGCGGCGGCGGGGCGCGGCTCCTGGCTCAGACGCTGGAGGATGGGCAGGACGAAACCGGCGGTCTTGCCGGTGCCGGTCTGGGCGCCGGCCAGCAGGTCGCCGCCGGAGAGCACGGCGGGGATGGCCTGGGCCTGGATCGGCGTGGGGGTGGTGTAACCGCGTTCGGTGACGGCGCGGACAATGGCTTCGGACAGGCCGAGGCTGGCAAAGGACATAGGATTTCCAAAACTAAAGTATCGGCCTGCCGCCGCTTGTGCGGCGCCAGTCTAAGGCAGATGGGGTATGAAGGCTGAGTCGATAGACGGCGGCAGGGAGACTGGAACGAATGCCGCTGGTCCGCATCATAGCAGGCTACGGGCTTGCCGTCAGCTCGATGGATAGCCGCCGCTGTCCCAGGGCGAGAACGGCGGGGTGCGGCCGACCAGGCTTTCAAGCAGAAACAGTTCGTCGTCGCTGTGGTCTTTGACCGGCGCCGGCACGATGCCGCTGCTCGAAATGTAGCGCGGCGCATCGTGGTGGCTGGTTCGGAGCGATTCGCTCAGCGCCGGATTCTGCGTGGAACTCAGTTCCGCCGAGCCGTAGCAGAGGCAGACGTAGCTGCGTTCGGCCTCGGCCTCGACGTAGATGCCGGTGCCGCGAATGCCCGCCACGGCAGTCGGTGTGGCGATCTGGGCCTCGCCCTTCTCGAACACCGACAGCAATTTGCCGACAGCGATTTGAACATGGCTAGTCTTGCCTTGGCTGTCGGTAATGGTCATACGGCTATTGCCGCGCACGAGATAAGCATTGCGCCCGACGTTGAAGGCGGCGAAGGCGCGGTCGCCGGTCACGACTTCAAGCGGGGTGGTCAGCGAGTCGCCGACTTGGAGCGTCTTGCCGTTGAAGCGGACGTCGCCTTGCAGGCGGTGAATACGGCTTTCCGTGCCGGCGGCAAGGACGCGGCGGATCAGGCCGATGCTGCCAGCCAGGCCGAGGCTACCGAGTGCGAGCCCTTTGAGCGCGACGCGGCGGTTGAGCTTTGCCATGGTTGCCACCCCAGTTTGAATCGATGGGGTGGATTATTGCCGCAGACTCGCGTTTGCGCCAGCCGCGCAGATCGCGTGACACGCATGGCGCAATCAGCGGTACATCATGCCCCAGCGCCGATAGCCGCGTTGCATCTGCTCTTTCTGTTCTTTGCTGAGCAGGGCGTCGATGCGCTTGTCGGCGTCCAACCGGGAGTCGAGCATCTCTTTCTGCAGGTCATTGAGTTTGGCATAGGCTTTTTTGATGGCCGCCTCGTCGCGTTTCTCGGCGTAATAGAGCTTGCTCAACTGGTCTTGTTGTTCCCACACCTTTTGCATCAGGTCGCGGTGTTTTTTGACGAGGTCATCCTGAATCTTCGATATCTGCTTGATTTGCTCGTCCTTGAGGTCGAGCATGCCGATCGGGCCCAGGTGGCCATAAGCCAGCATCCCGGGGTCCATGCCCATCATGCCGTAGCCGCCCATCATGCCTGGGCCCATCATCATGCCCATGCCATAGCCCATGTGGCCAGGCCCCGGCCAAGCATAGGGCGCTTCGCGGTCGGCGCTCGCCATCGAGGGCAGGCCGGTCAAGACCAAGGCGACGAGAAAACTGGATAGAGTGTATGTTGTACGCATGATCGATCTCCCAACGCTGGTTTGGATTGGGTCTATGCCCTCGGGCATAAACGATTCGACACGGCAAGGCGACTTGGGTTCGTCAACGCAGCCCTGCTAGAGTTTGTTGGATAGTTCACTTCTAAACGATTGCAACCCTGCCTGAGGCGAGGATATTGGTATCCTATAAACATGATTAATCAATCGGCCTCCATCCAGCCGCCCAAACGCTTGTCGGCCGGTGTCGTTGTCGCGCGCCAGCACGGCGGGCAGTGGCGACTGTTGATCTTGCGTTGCTATAACCACTGGGATTTCCCAAAGGGCACGCTGGAAGAAGGCGAAACGCCTTTGGCCGGCGCAATCAGGGAGACGGCGGAAGAGTCTTCGGTCACCGATCTCGATTTCCGCTGGGGCGAAGCCTATTGCGAGACAGCGCCCTATCGCCGCGGCAAGGTCGCCCGCTATTACTTGGCGGAGACCCAGCAAACCGACATCTATCTACCGGTCGCGCCGGAGCTGGGCCGGCCCGAGCACGACGAATGGCGCTGGGTCGATTTCGTCGAAGCGGCGCGTCTGCTGCCACCACGTTTGCAGCCCATCCTGACCTGGGCGCAAAACAAACTGACCGGCTGATGCGGCGCGCGCTGCATCCCTATTTGATCAACGAGCCATTCGGCGACCCCGGCCTGTACGTCGATTTCCTGTTCGAGCGCCGGGCGCTGATGTTCGACATCGGCGATATCCACGCCGTACCGCCGCGCAAGCTCTTGCGCGTGTCCGACATCTTCGTGAGCCATTGCCACATGGACCATTTCATCGGCCTGGACTGGTTCTTGCGCATCTGCCTCGGGCGCGAACGGGCGGTGCGGCTCTACGGACCGCCCGGTTTCATCGCCAAGGTCGAGGCCAAGCTCTCGGCCTATACCTGGAATCTGCTGCATCGTTACGAGAACGATTTCTGTCTGGATGTGGTCGAGGTCGTGGACGCGCAGCGTCTGCGCCGGGCTCGGTTCCATGTGCGCCAGGACTTTCGCCGCGAGGAGGCGGGCGCCTGCCAGATGAAAGAGGGCATCTTGCTCGACGAACCGGGGCTGCGCGTGCATTGTGCGCTGCTCGATCATGGCACGCCTTGTCTCGGTTTTGCCATGGAGGAAAGGCAGCACGTCAATATCTGGAAGACCAAGTTGGCCGACTTGGGCCTGCCTGTCGGCCCTTGGTTGCAAGGCCTCAAGCGGGCAGTGCTGGAAGGGTGGGGCGATGATTGCGAAATTGCCGGGCCGCTTGGTCAGCCGTTTACGCTGGGCGCGCTGCGCGACTGCGTGCGGATAACGGCCGGCATGAAGCTCGCCTATGTCACCGATGTGGTGTACAGCGCGGCCAATGCCAAACGCATCGTCGATCTCGCACGCGATGCCGACACCTTGTTCATCGAGAGCGTTTTTCTCGACGAAGCGGCG
>JAJZTS010000055.1 GCA_021848725.1 Pseudomonadota bacterium | reverse complement strand
GTGCGGCATGATCGGCCTGCCAGTGGTTGGCCGGGTTCGGTTCAAGCATCTGCGGCCTGCCATAAGCGTTCCAGGTCGGCCGGTTCCAACCAGCGCCATTCGCCTTCTGCCAAGTCGTCCGGCAGGGTCAGGCCGCCGATGGCGATGCGGCGCAAGGCCTCCACCCGGTTGCCGGCGGCGGCGACCATGCGCTTGACCTGGTGGTATTTGCCTTCGATCAGGGTGAGGTGGATCAACCGCTCGGCGATTTGCTCGCAGTTGGCCGCCGCGATCGGCGCCGGTTCATCGTGCAGTTGCACGCCACGGCGCAGGGTGGCCAGTTGGGCGTCGTCGACCGGGTGCTTGGTGCTGACCGCATAGACCTTGGGCACCTTGCGTTTGGGCGAGGTGAGGGCATGGATGAACTGACCGTCGTCAGTCAGCAGCAAGAGGCCCGTGGTGTCTTCGTCGAGACGGCCGACAGGCTGCACCTCGCGGCCGACCAAGGGTTCGGGCAGCAGCGAGAAGATGCTCGGGTGGTGCTTCGGCGCGCGCGAGCACTCATAGCCTTGCGGTTTGTGCAGCATGACATAGGCGTGTTCGCGGTATTGCCAGGGTTCGCCGTCGACACTGAAGTGCAGGCCTTCGGGGGCGAATTCGGCAAAGGGGTCGGCGCAGGTCGCGTTGTCGATGGCGACCTGGCCATGGCGGATCATGGCCCGGCATTGTTTGCGGCTGCCGAAGCCTTGGGATTGCAAGATGCGGTCGAGTTGCATATTCAATAGCTCATCGGTGGATTCTGAGTTAGGCCGGCCACAGCGGCGGTTCGTCCATCGCGGCGATTTGCTCGCGCAAAGCCAGGATATGGTCTTGCCAATAGCGCTGGGTGTTGAACCAGGGAAAGGCGGCGGGAAAGGCCGGGTCGCACCAGCGCCGGGCCAGCCAGGCGGCGTAGTGGATCAGACGCAGGGTGCGCAGGGCCTCGATCAAGTGCAGTTCGCGGCTGTCGAACGCCATGAAGTCTTCATAGCCGGCCAGCACGTCGGCCAGTTGCCGCATGCGCTCGTCGCGCTCGCCCGACAGCAGCATCCATAAATCCTGCACCGCCGGACCCATGCGGCTGTCGTCGAAATCGACGAAATGCGGGCCGTCATCGGTCCACAGCACGTTGCCCATGTGGCAGTCGCCATGCAAGCGCAGCGCGGCCACGTCGCCGGCCCGGTCGAAGGCATGGTGCACAGAGGCCAAGGCCTGTGCGGCCACGGAACGATAGGCCTCGCTCAAATCGGCCGGTAGCCAATCGCCGTGCAGCAAAAAATCGCGCGGCTCTTCGCCGAAGCTGGCGATATCCAAGGTGGGCCGGTGCGCGAACCGCTGCAGGCTACCGACGGCATGGATGCGGCCGATGAAGCGGCCCATCCATTCCAACGTGTCGGGGTCGGACAACTCCGGCACCCGGCCGCCCTGGCGTGGATAAACGGCGAAACGAAATCCGCCATGGCGGTGCAGGCTGGTGCCGTTCACTAGCAAGGGGGCGACGACGGGAATTTCGCGCTCGGCCAGCTCCAGGGTGAAGGCGTGCTCTTCCAGGATGGCGGCATCGCTCCAGCGCTCGGGCCGGTAGAACTTGGCGACGACCGAACCGCTGTCCTCCAGCCAAATTTGATAGACGCGGTTCTCATAACTGTTCAAGGCCAGTTGCCGGCCGTCGCCGCGCAGGCCGATGCTGTCTAGGGCATCGAGTATGGTGTCGGGGCTTAAACCGGCATAGGGGGCAAGGGGTTCCATGGCCGTTATTGTAGCGGCCAAGCGCCTCCTTAGCCTTGCGCGAACACCGGTTTGGCATGCCAGATGTGCTTGGCGTATTCGCCGATGGTGCGGTCGGACGAAAATTTGCCCATGTGGGCGACGTTCAGGATGGCCTTGCGTACCCACCCCTCGCGATCGCGATACAGCGTCTCGACATCTTGTTGGCACGCGATATAAGACGCGTAGTCGGCCAGCAGCAGGAAGCGATCGCCGCCGGTGGTGAGTGCGTCGAAGATCGGCTGGAAACGGTCGCGCTCATCCGGCGAGAAGTAGCCGTCGCGAATCACGTCCAGCACGTGCCGCAATTCTTCATTGTTCTGGTAGTAGTCCAGCGGCGGGTAGCCGGCCTGATGCAGGTTTGCCACCTCTGGCGCGGTCAGGCCGAAGATGAAGAAATTCTCCGCGCCGACTTCCTGCCGAATCTCGATATTGGCGCCATCCAGCGTGCCGATGGTGAGCGCGCCATTCAGGGCCAGCTTCATGTTGCCGGTGCCCGAGGCCTCGGTGCCGGCGGTCGAGATCTGCTCCGACAGATCGGCGGCCGGGATGATGTCCTGTGCGGTGGTGACATCGTAATTGGGAATGAACACGACCTTGAGCCGGTCGCGGACGACCGGGTCGTTGTTGACGATGTCGGCCACATCGTTGATCAGCTTGATGGTCAACTTGGCCTGGCGGTAGCCGGGGGCCGCCTTGCCGGAGAAGATCACGGTGCGCGGCACGCAATCGCCGCCGGCGCGCAGCCGGTTGTACAGCGTGACCACGTGCAGCACGTTGAGCAGTTGTCGTTTGTATTCGTGCAGGCGCTTGATCTGCACGTCGAACAGCGAATCGGGGTCGATGGCCACGTGCAGCCGTTGGGTGATCAGCCGGGCTAGCCTGGCCTTGTTGTCGCGTTTGACCTGGGCGAACGCGGCGCGAAAGCGGGCATCGTCTGCCAGCGGCGCCAGCCGTTCGAGTTGGCTCAAGTCTTTCAGCCAATCATTGCCGATATGCATGGAGATCAAGGCCGAGAGGCCGGGGTTGGCCTGATCCAGCCAGCGCCGTGGCGTGATGCCGTTGGTCATGTTGACGATCCGGTCTGGCCACAACTGGTGGAAGTCGTTGAAGATTGTGTCCTTCATCAATTGAGTGTGCAGCTCGGCCACGCCATTGACCTTATGGCTGCCGACGATGGCCAGATGCGCCATGCGCACACGCCGGCCGTGGCCTTCGTCGATGATCGACATGCGCGCCCACAGGTCGGGGTCTTCCGGGTGGTGATGGATCACATCCTTCAGGAAACGGTGGTTGATCTCGTAGATGATCTGCAAGTGACGCGGCAATACGCGCTCGAACAGTTCCACCGGCCAGGTCTCCAGCGCCTCCGGCATCAGGGTGTGGTTGGTGTAGCTGAAGGTGCGGGTGGTGATGTCCCAGGCTTGGTCCCAGGCCAGGCCGTGCAGGTCGACCAGGATGCGCATCAGCTCCGGCACGGCGATGGCTGGGTGGGTGTCGTTGAGTTGGACCGCCACCTTGTCCGGCAAGGTATCGAAGCCGTCGTGGTGTTTGTGGTGACGCACCAGAATATCCTGCAGCGTTGCGCTGACGAAGAAATACTGCTGCTTCAGCCGCAGTTCGCGGCCCATGCGCGTGGTGTCGTCCGGGTACAGCACCTTCGACAGGTTCTCCGACTCGTTCTTGTCCTCCACCGCCTTGATGTAGTTGCCTTCGTTGAAATAGCGCAGGTCGAAGTCGCGGCTGGCCTTGGCCGCCCATAGCCGCATATTGTTCACCGTCTCGGTGCCATAGCCGGGGATCGGGTAATCGTAGGCCATGGCCATCACGTCGTCGGTATCCACCCAGTGGCAGCAGTGCTTGCCGTGCTCGTCGGCATAACTCACCACGTGGCCGTGAAACTTCACTTGGTACAGAATCTCGGGCCGCGGGAATTCCCACGGGTTGCCATAGCGCAGCCAGTTGTCCGGGTGCTCGACCTGGTGGCCGTCCTCGATGGCCTGGGTGAACATGCCGTATTCGTAGCGAATGCCATAGCCGTAGCCGGGTATGCCCAGGGTCGCCATCGAATCGAGAAAGCAGGCGGCCAGGCGGCCGAGGCCGCCATTGCCGAGCGCGGCATCGAATTCCTGCTCGCGCAACCGTTCCAGGTCGAGGCCCAGCCTTTGCACGGCCTGGTCGAAGGCATCGCGGCAGCCGATGTTGCTGATGGCATTGGTCAGCGTGCGGCCCATCAGGAATTCCATCGACAGGTAGTAGACGCGTTTGGCATCTTCATCGTAGTAGCGGCGCATGGTCTTGATCCAGCGCTCGGTCAGCCGGTCGCGTGCGGCGTGGGCGGCGCTGTAGAACCAGTCCCGCTCGGTTGCGGTGAGGGGGTCCTTGCTGATCGAGTAGACCAGGTGGTTGCCGAGCGAGCGCTCGATCGAGTCGGTATCGAGCTTGGCATGGTCTGCAATCTGCAGATGCGTCGGCGGTTTCTTCTGAGACATCGCGTCTCTCCGGTATGAGCTAGGCTCTGATCAGCATAGCCAGGGGATCGGCCCGCCACAATGGCCCGCCCTTATTTCTTGTTAGCCGATTCCCGTAGAATTCACGTCATGCTGAGCGCCGCCGAATACCGCCGTTTCCAAAAAGTCCGCTGGACGGGCTATGTCCTGCTGGTGTTGTCCTACATGCTGGTTTATTTCCACCGCATGGCGCCGGGCGTGGTCGCGGCCGATCTGATGCAGGCCTTCCACACCACCGGGGCCGAGCTGGGCTCGCTGGCGGCGATGTACTACTACATCTACACCGCGATGCAGATGCCGTCCGGCATCCTGGCCGACACCCTGGGGCCGCGCATCAGCGTCGCCGTCGGGGCCGTGGTCGCCGGCATCGGCTCCATCTTGTTCGGCCTGGCGCCCGATTTCGCCAGCGCCTCGTTGGGCCGCTTCCTGGTCGGCCTCGGCGTCTCGGTGGTCTTCGTCGGCCTCATGCGCTCCAACACCGTCTGGTTCAGCGAGCGCCGCTATGGTTTGGTCAGCGGCCTGACCATGTTCCTGGGCAATATGGGTTCCATCCTCGCGGCCGGGCCCTTGGCCGCCTTGCTGCTGTGGTTCTCTTGGCGCAATGTCTTCGTCGCCGCCGGCCTGATCTCGCTGCTGCTGGCGTTGCTGACCTTTCTGCTCGTGCGCAATCGGCCGGAGGATGCCGGCTTGCCATCGGTGCGGGCCATGGCGGGCGAGACCGCACATGCTACGAGCGAGCATCACTGGTGGCACGACCTTAAGGCCGTGCTCGGTAACCTGAGGCTCTGGCCCGGCTTTTGGGTCAACTTCGGCATCACCGGCAGCCTGTTCGCCTTCGCCGGCCTGTGGGGCGTGCCGCTGATGCGCGACCTGTTCGGCCTGTCCCGCGGCGAAGCCTCGCTCTACACCACCGCGGCCTTGGCCGGCTTCGCTGCGGGCACCTTTCTGATGGGCTGGCTGTCCGACCGCCTGGGTCGGCGGCGGCCGGTCATCCTCGGCGCCGGCCTGCTGTCCTGCGCCAGCTGGCTCGGCCTCATCTTCCTGCCCTGGGGGCCGGGCTGGTCCGGCTTCGCCCTCTATGCCGCGCTCGGCCTCTCGGCCGGCGGCATGGTGGTCACCTATGCCGCGGCCAAGGAATGGGCGCCGCCGGCCAATGCCGGCATGGCCATCGCCCTGGTCAACACCGGCCTCTTCCTCGGCGCCGCCATCATGCAGCCCCTGTTCGGCTGGGTGGCCGACCTAAGTTGGCAGGGCACGCTGCACGACGGCGTGCGGGTCTATGACTGGACCGGTTATCGCAACGGCCTGGCCGTCTCCGCCGGCTTCGCCGCCCTCGCCGTGCTCGGCGGCTGGCGCCTCAGCGAAACTCGCTGCCGCAACCAGACCCTGAAATAAAAGGCAGCCGGAACGGCCCCCGCCATTGCTTCTTGCTTAGACCCCGGCCGGCAGTTTGTTGGCCATCAGCTTCTTCCGGTCCAGCTTGTCCCCGTCGACGATGAAGGTGCCGTCGCCCACCGCGTGCAGCGTGCGCTTCTCCTTGCGCGCCGTGTTCTTGTAGGCGGCCACGCCCTCCAGCACGATGAGGTTGTGCTTGCTGACCATGTCGACGACCTTGCATTCGATGTTGGCCAGGCACTCCTTGATCAAGGGCGCCTTGACGAGCTTGCCCGGCTCGGGCGTGAGGCCGAATTTGGCGAACTTGTCGGTGTCGGTACCGGAGCAGGTGCCGATGCCGACCACCTGGTCCAGCAGGTCGACGGTGGGGATGGCGATGACGCACTCCCGGTGCTTGCGCAGCGCGGCGAAGGAGTAGTTCCAGGCGCCGGTGCAGATGGCAAACGCCGGTGTGAAGTCCAGCACCATGGTCCACGAGATGGTCATGATGTTGTGCTTCTTGCCATTATGGGTGGTCACCAGGACGACGGGTCCGGGTTCCATCAGGGTAAAGGCCTTGCCGAGTTCCATCTCACGCATGACTGCACCTCCATGTTTCCTACTGAAATAGGCCCATGTTTCAACAGTGTAGTCCTTGCCCGGGCGGATGCAGGCGGGCAGTCTCCCACCGTATCCCGGAATCAAAAAAAATGCCGGCTCAGGGCCGGCGTTTTCGAGGGGGCGAGGCTCGCTCAGTTGAGCTGCTGAATGCCGGCTACCACCCAGCCGTGACTACCGTCGGCGGGCTTGGTCAGGTGCCAAATCTCGTCGAAGTCGGCCGCTGGACCATTCGCTTCTTCGCGGATCAGGCCGTGGAAGCGCACGCTGACGCGCAGGCGGCTGCTTTCTTCCGCGCACTCCAACACCTCGGCGTTGAGCATGGTCACGTCGGTCTGCTGCTTGGCGGCGTCACGTTCGGTCAGTTGCAGCTTGATCTCGGCGAACATCTCAGGCGAGGTGAACTCGCGGATGTCGTCCAGGTTGCCGGCGTCATAGGCCGCCTGCATGCGCAGGAAATTCAGCTTGGCCTCGCGGGTGAAGGCCTCGGCGTCGAAGCCGGCGGGCAACGCCGGCTGCGCTGCGATCTCGGGTTCGACGCTGCCGGCCGGCAGTGGGCTGGCCGGGAACGGCGTCACGCCACCGTTGGCACCCATGCCGGCATACTGCATCGAGGCCGGTTCGCGCCGACGGGTGAGCCACTTGAACAAGAAGATCGCGGCCATGACCAAGAGCGCGATCATCATGAAGTTCGCCATTTCCTGGCCGAAGCCGAAGTGCGAGGCCAGTGCGGCCAGGCCGAGGCCGGCGGCCAGACCGGCGACCGGCCCGAGCCAGCTGCGCTTGCCCGGCTGGGCGGCCGGCGCGGCGGCCGGGTTGTTCTGGGCCGGTGCGGCGGCATTCTTCGCCGGGACGGCGTTCTGGTGTTGCGGCGTGATCTGCCGTTGGATACCGGACGACTTGCCGCCGCCGAAGCGCTTGGCCTCCGCGTCATGCATGGGCAGGGCCAGGCCGATGCAGATGGCCAGCAGGGCAGGGAAGAGACGCAACATAAAAACTCCTTGGATTGGGCGATGCGGAATTGTAGCGAGAACGGATGGCTCTGGTTCTACTGCTTTATAAAGACTCGGTCGGCCGGCAAAAGTTCTCAGGCCTGCAACGCGCCGCCGCCGACCCAGAAATCGGCGCCCTTGCTCAGGAACTCGTCGACCGGTACGTAGTGCGAGCCGTCGCAGGAGAAGGTCAGGCCGACCACGCCGTTGAAGATATTCAGTGTGCCGCTGCGCAGGTAAAGCATCTCGTCCATCAAGCGCAGGGCCTTCAGTCCTTGCAGCACCGGGCGGATCTGGCTGGCCCGGGTGCTGGCGTCCTTGGGGTAAGGCCGGCGCGGGTAGGCCAGGCAACTGTTGGGGTCGGCCAGTTCCTGGATGTCGAGCAGGCGGTAGCGGTAGGGGTCGTCGATGTGCCAGGCCACGGCCCGGTTGCTCGAGAAGTGCAGGATGATGTGATAGACGCCGTGCGCCGTCATCAGCTCTTCCACGATGCTGAGCACGGTGTCGATGTTTTGATCGAGCAGGCTGTCGCTGCGGGTCTGGTGGAACACCGTGCCGCGGATCGACGGGTCGCCCTTGATCTGGCGCCATTGCGTGCTCTGGCGCGACAGCTCGCGGGTGATCGGCAGGTCGCGCAAGTCGAAATCGACGCCGATGAAGCCGAGCACACGGCCGCTGTCGTCGCGCACGATCTGGATCGCGGTCAGCGACGGCCGCTTGGCCCGTTCGCTGATATAGGCCTCGGACAACAGAAAGCCCTCGGCCGGTACCGCCTCTTTCATATAGGGCCGATGCGAACGGTCGCGGCCGAAGTCCGCGTCGATCAGGCCATCGCGGCTGATATTACTGCTCACCTGAATCGCGTTGGTGTCCATGGCATACATGAAGTTGCCGAAGGGCAGGGTCTTGAACCACTCGGTCAAGACCGCATCGAGGTTGGCACGGTCGCCCCAGGCCCGGCCGCTGGCTTGGGCAACCTTGCCCAGCGGCTCGCGCAACATGCTCGTCAGCGCCTCGCGTTGGCGCGCGATCTGTGCTTGCAGGGTATCTGATTGCGGGGCTTGCATGGGTAAGGCGGACGATTAGCTTGCTGTGGGCGCCAAGTATAGCAAGGCCGGCTTGCCGAAACTTAAAGACCGGCCTGGCCTCGATTGTGCTAGCGTTAAGCATCGTCTTGGCCTACCCCGCACCCCGATGATCGCCGCCCCGTTCCCGGACAACGAAGAAGAGCGCCTACGCTGGCTGGATGAGCTGGACATTCTCGATACGCTCGAGGAGCGGGCCTATGACGATCTGACCTTCCTGGCCGCGCAGATTTGCCAGACCCCTATCGCCCTGGTCAGCTTGATCGACCGCGACCGGCAGTGGTTCAAGTCGCACCACGGCCTGGCTGTGCGGGAGACCCCGCGCGACCTGGCCTTTTGTGCCCATGCCATCCATGGCGACGAGGTGTTCGTCGTGCCCGACTCGCTCCAGGACGAGCGCTTTCACGACAACCCGCTGGTCAGCGGCGCACCGCATGTGAAGTTCTATGCCGGGGCGCCGCTGACTTTGCGCAAGAACGTCCGGGTCGGCACGCTGTGCGTGATCGACGATCATGCCCGCGAGCTTGCACCGGCCCAGCGCCAGGCGCTGGAGGCCCTGGCCCGGCAAGTGGTCAACCAGATGGAGTTGCGCTTGAGGCTGAGCGAGTTCGCCAAGCTCGATCAGGCCAAGGATGAATTCATCTCGATGGTCAGCCATGAATTGCGTACGCCGCTGACCTCGATCAACGGCTCGCTGGCCTTGCTGAAAAGCGGCACCTTGGGCCAAGTGACGGGGCAGATCGGCGAGTTGGTCGATATCGCGCATCGCAACGGCGAGCACCTGCTTAACATCGTCAACGACATTCTCGACTTGGCCAAGCTCGAGGCCGGCAAGCTGAGGCTGTGTTTGGCGCCGGTCGATCTCGATACGCTGTTGCGGCATGCCATCGAACTCAACCGGTCTTTTTGCGAAAAGTGCAAGGTCGCCGTCAAGCTGCGCCGCACCGACGACGGCAAGCCGATCCAGGCGATGGCGGACGAAGGCCGGCTATTGCAGGTGATGAACAACCTCATCTCCAATGCCGCCAAGTTTACCTATCACAACGACACCGTGCTGGTGACCCTGGGTCGAGTTGGCGACCAGGCCACGGTAAGCGTGGTTGACCACGGTCCCGGCATCCCAGCCGAGAAGCAGCACGACCTGTTCACCAAATTCAAGCAGCTCCACCACGATCAAAACAAGAAACTGCCCGGTACCGGCCTGGGCCTGAATATCTGCAAGCGCATCGTGGAAGTGCATCAGGGCCAGATCGGTTTCAAGTCCGAGCCGGGTGTGGCGACCAGCTTCTATTTCACCTTGCCGCTAGCAGGCGCATAAGCCGGGCTAGTCTAAGCTCTCCAGAAAGCGCTGACGCGCGCTACCCAGCTCGGCATGCAGCAGGGCGCGCTGGGTGGTGTCGCCTGCCGCTTGGTCGATCAGTTGCGCGCATTGCGCCGCGAAGGACTCGAACGCGGCCGTCACCTTGGTCTCGTCCAGCGTGCGGGCTGGGCGCGGCGCCGGCCTGGCCGAGGCCTCCAAGGGTTTCAATACCGCATAGCGCGGGATCAGCTTTTGCCCGCCGCGCTCGCCCGATGCGGCGATGGGGCTGGTTTTCACATAGACCTGACCCTCGTATTCGAAACGGGCGCCCAGGGGCAGTTGGCTGAATTTCATGGCGGCGAATGCTGGATGGGAAATGGGCAAGCGGATGATAGCGCGAGCTTGCCTCGAAGCCCACGCTCAAGAACTGCACGACAACATCGAACAGCCCGCCTTCTCTTTCGCCCAGTCCGGCCGTTTGGCGGCAAAACGCGCGCGCTCCGGTTGTTCGTCGTAGGGATGGCGCATCAGTTCAAGCAGTTCATGCACCCGGCCGACGTCGCCCCGTTCGGCCAAGTCGATCGCCTCTTGCGCCAGATAGTTGCGCAGCACATAGCGCGGGTTCGCCGCGTGCATCCGCGCCCGGCGCACTGCGGCCGGTTCGCCGTCTTGGCGTAAACGCGCGGCATAGCGTTGCAGCCAGGCCTCGAAGGCGGTCTGGTGTTGCCGGCGCAATGCGTCCGAATAGAACGCCTCTTCCAGCGGGGTCAGGCTCGGCGCATGGGCATCGATCTCGGCCAGGTTGCGGAAGAACAGGGTCATGTCTACTTCGGCCTGGTGCAGCAGCGCGAAGGCCTCGGCCGTCAATTCGCGGTCGGCCTCGTCGAGCTGGGCCAGGCCGAATTTGGCCGCGGTCATCGCGCGGGATTCTGCAATGTAGACATCGACGAAGCGCTCCATGCCTTCGCGTAGCGGATCGGCGGTGCGGAACGCTGGGCGCAGGGTTTCGGCCAAGCGGGTGAGGTTCCAATGCGCGATCTGCGCCTGGTGGCCGAAGCGGTAGCGGCGGCCCTCGGCGTCGGTGGTGTTCGGCGTCCACTCCGGGTCGTAGTTGTCGATCCAGCCATAGGGGCCGTAGTCGATGGTCAGGCCGAGGATCGACATGTTGTCGGTGTTCATCACGCCGTGGACGAAGCCGACCCGCATCCAGTGCGCGATCATGCGTGCCGTGCGCTCGCACACCTGGCTGAACCAGCGCGCGCGTTTTTCCGCGGTGTCGCCTTCGATCTCGGGAAAGTCGCGGGCGATGGTGAAATCCACCAGTTTTTTCAACAGCTCGGTGTCGTCGCGCGAGGTGAGGATCTCGAAATTACCGAAGCGAATGAAGCTGGGCGCCACCCGGCAGACCACGGCACCCGGCTCGTATTGCGGATTGCCGTCGTAGAACATGTCGCGCAGCACCGGCTCGCCGGTGGCCACCAGGCTGAGCGCGCGGGTGGTGGGCACGCCCAGGTGGTGCATGGCCTCGCTGCACAAGAATTCGCGAATCGACGAGCGCAGCACCGCGCGGCCATCGGCGCGGCGGGCATAGGGCGTGGGGCCGGCGCCCTTCAGTTGCAAGTCCCAGCGCTGGCCATCGCGGTTGATCGACTCGCCCAGATTGATTGCGCGGCCGTCGCCCAACTGCCCGGCCCAGTTGCCGAACTGGTGGCCGCCGTAACAGGCGGCATAAGGCGCCATGCCATCGAGCAGGCGATTGCCGCCGAAGACCTCGGCGAACTCGGGCGCAGCGATGTCGGCTTCGTCGATGCCGAGCAAGGTCGCCACCTCGGGCGAATAGGCCAAGAGCTTGGGCGCGGCCACCGGCGTGGGCAGCACGCGCGACCAGCAGGCGCCGTGCACCTGGCGCCGACGCGGGCCCTCTTCGGGGTCGCCCGGCAGCGCGTTGACGAAGCGGTTGTCGAAATTCAGGTTCAGCATTGCAGCGCAATTCGGGTGAAGGCTATCGCCGCATCATAGCGGAATGCGCGCCCCCATTAGCCCTGGCTCTTGTAGGGGAGATGCCGCGCCAGCTCGGCCTGGTAGTCCTGCATGGCGTCGGCCTCGCGCGCCAGGTGCCGGGCCAGCGCGTCGCGCATGCGCGCGTCGGCGATCCAGAACGCCGACCAGGTGGGCACCGGCTCGAAGCCGCGCGCCAGTTTGTGCTCGCCCTGGGCGCCGGGCTCGAACCGCTGCAGGCCGTGGGCGATGGCGTAGTCGATGCCGGTGTAATAACACAGCTCGAAGTGCAGGCCGGGGCAGGCGATGTCGGTGCCCCAGTGCCGGCCATAAAGCCGCTGGCCATCGCGGTAGCAGATGGCCGAGGCCACCGGCCGCTCATTTTGCCAGGCGATGAACAACACCATGCTGCGGCCCAATGCCTTCGCCACTTGCCGAAAGAATGCCTGGGAGAAGGCCGGGTGGTTGCCGTGGCGCAGAAAGGTGTCGCGGTAGTGGCGGTGGATGGCCGGCCACACGGCATCGTCGATCTCGTCGCCGTGGCGCACTTCGATGCGTAGGCCGGCCTCGACCACCGCGCGCCGTTCGCGCTTCAGCTTCTTGCGCTTGTCGGCGCTGAAGGTGGCCAGGAAATCGCCGAAGTCGCGATAGCCGCGATTGAGCCAATGAAATTGCACGCCGCGCCGCAGCAGCAGGCCGGCCGTCTCCAGCGCGGCGCGGTCGGCCTCGCGCACGAACAGGCATTGCCAGCCGGAAGCCCGTAGCTCCCTCACCAAGTCCTGGGCGGCGGCGATCAGGGCCGGGCCGATGGTCGCGTGTGCGCCGGGCGGGGCCAACAGGCGCGGCCCGGGCGAGGGCGTGAACGGCACGCCGGTGACCAGCTTGGGGTAATAGTTCAGCCCGGCCTGGCGCCAGGCCGGCGCCCAGTTCCAGTCGTGGGAGAAATCGCCGAAGGAATGCTGACGCAGATACAGCGGTAGCAGCCCGGCCAATCGATCGTGCGCGTCGCGCAGCGTCAGGTGCATGGGTTGCCAAGCCATATCTGTGCCCGCGGCGCCAGTCTGTTCGGCCGCGCCGAGAAAGGCGCGGCCGGCGAAGGGGTCGCCCTCGGTCGCCAGGGTTTGCCAGTCCGCCGCCGGCAGATTCTGCGCGCCGTCGAGCAAGGCTACGCGCACGGTCAGGCCTTGCGCCAGACCAGGCAGCGATTGTTGGCCGGCATTGCGCGGTCTTCCACCAGCGCGAGGCCGATGGCCGCGGCTAGGGCATTCACCCGTTCGAAATCGCGGATGCCCTGGTGCGCGCCGCGCTCCTTCAGCCACAACTCGAACTTGGCATTGCTCTCGCTGGTGAACTGGCCGTTGTAGTTGAACGGGCCGTAGACGATCAGCTTGGCGCTGTCGGCCAGAATCTCGGCCAGTCCGGCGAAGGTGCGCTCCACCTCGGCCCAGCTCATGATGTGCAGGGTGTTGGCGCTGAACACCGCATCGAACTGCTG
>JAJZTS010000010.1 GCA_021848725.1 Pseudomonadota bacterium | reverse complement strand
GCCATGTGCTTGCCCGCATCGACGAATTGGCCCGAGCGTTCAATCTGCGCGTCGCCAATGTCTTCCACGCGGGCGATGGCAATCTGCACCCCCTGATCCTATTCGACGCCAACCAGCCTGGCGAACTAGCGCGGGCCGAACGCCTTGGTGAGAAAATTCTCGAACTCTGTGTCGAAGTCGGCGGCACCGTCACCGGCGAACATGGCATCGGTGTCGAAAAGCTCAACCCGATGTGCCGCCAATTCAATGCCGCGGAACTCGGCCAATTCCACGCAATAAAGGCCGCCTTCGACCCCAAGGGGCTGCTCAACCCAGGCAAGGCCGTGCCTACATTGCACCGTTGCGCGGAGTTCGGCCGCATGCATATCCACGCTGGCGCGCTGCCCTTCCCTGAGCTGCCCCGATTCTGAAACCATGAACGAACACGACCTGACCGAAACCTTGCAAGCGCGCGTGCTCGAGGCCATTGCACTGCGCAGGCCGTTGCGCATTCTCGGCAGCGGCAGCAAGGATTTTTACGGCCGCTGCACGAAGGGCCAAGCGCTGGATATCGGCGACCACAGCGGCGTGCTCACTTATGAACCGAGCGAACTGGTCATCACCGCCCGCGCTGGCACACCCTTGAATCAGATTGAAACTTTACTAACGCAGCATGGCCAGATGTTGCCATTCGAGCCGCCGCATTTCGGCCCCAACGCGACACTGGGCGGTTGCGTGGCCACCGGCCTCTCCGGGCCACGCCGGCCTTGGGCCGGTGCCGTGCGCGATGCCGTGCTCGGCGTCAAACTGCTCAATGGCAAGGGCGAGGTGCTGCGTTTCGGCGGCCAGGTCATGAAGAACGTCGCCGGCTATGACCTGTCGCGCTTGATGGCGGGTTCGCTCGGCACGCTCGGCATTCTGCTCGAGATTTCGATCAAGGTATTGCCACGGCCGGCACAGGAAATCACCCTGCGACAAGAACTCGATGCCGAAACAGCCCAACAGAAGCTCATCGCCTGGTCGCGCCTCCCCCTGCCGATCTCGGCCAGCCTGCATCATGCGGGCCAGTTGCATGTCCGGCTGTCCGGCACCATCGAGGGCATCCAGGCGGCATGCGACCAGATCGGCGGCGACCGGCTAGACGGTAACGGCATCTGGGATGACATACGGGAACAGCGCCTCGACTTCTTTACCGACGAGCCGCTTTGGCGCCTGGCGCTGCCGGCGACCGCTCGTATCGCCCTGACCGGCGATTGCTTGAGCGAATGGGGCGGCGCGCTCCGGTGGCTGCACACCGGCCAGCCGGCCGCAAGAATTCGTGCCGCCGCCGCCACTGCCGGTGGCCATGCCACCCTGTTCCGTGGCCATGACGGCGGTGGCGAGGTATTCCAGCCGCTGCCGCCCGCCCTACTGAAGCTGCACCAGCGCATGAAACAGGCGCTCGATCCGCATGGCATTTTCAACCCCGGCCGCCTGTACGCAACCCTCTGATGCAAACCAAGCTCAGCCCACGCTTTGCCGATACGCCCGAGGGGCGCGAAGCAGACCGCATCCTGCGCGCCTGTGTACACTGCGGCTTCTGCAATGCGAGCTGCCCAACCTATCAGGTGCTGGGCGACGAGCTCGATGGCCCGCGCGGCCGGATCTACTTGATGAAACAAATGCTGGAAGGCCATGCCGTCTCCGCGGACACACGGCAGCACCTAGATCGCTGCCTGACCTGTCGAAACTGCGAGACCACCTGCCCCTCCGGTGTGCGCTATGGCCGGCTGATCGACATCGGCCGCGAGTTGGTCGAGCAGTTGGCGCCGCGCAGCCTGCCGGAACGGGCCCTGCGCACTGTACTGCGCCGCAGCCTGCTGACCCCAATCCTCTTCCGGCCGCTCCTCCACTTAGGCCGGGCCTTGCGCCCCGCCCTTCCCAGCGCCGCGCGCCGCAAAGTACCCACCGCCAAACCGACACCGCCGCGCACAACCGCTACCGCACACCGACGGCGTATGCTGTTGTTGGAAGGCTGCGTGCAACCCGACCTGGCACCGGAAATCAATGCGCGCGCCAAACGCGTGCTCGACCACCTCGGCATTTCCCTGATTGCCGCACCGGAAGCCGGCTGCTGCGGTGCATTGAGCCAGCATATGGCCGCCGTCGATGAGGCTCGCGCGGCCATGCGCCGCAATATCGATGCTTGGTGGCCACATGTCGAGGCTGGGCTGGAGGCCATCGTGATGACCGCGAGTGGTTGTGGCGCCACGGTGCGCGACTATGGCTACCACTTGCGGGATGACCCCAGCTATGCCGAGAAGGCGGCGCGTATAGCCGCCCTGACCCTCGATTTGAGCGAGGCGCTGGTACGAGAGGATTTGAGCGGTTTCACGACGACACAGGCCAGACGCATCGCCTTCCACCCGCCTTGTAGCCTACAACATGGTCAACAGGTGCGTGGCGTGATCGAGGACATCTTGAGTCGCCTCGGTTATGAATTAGTGCCCTTTGACGAGGCGCACCTTTGTTGCGGCTCGGCCGGCAGTTATTCCCTGCTACAACCGAATCTTGCCGCGCAACTGCGCGACCGCAAGCTCGGCCACATTGAATCCCAACAACCGGAACTGATCGCCAGCGCGAACATCGGCTGCCAGTTGCATTTGGCCAGCGGCACCGATCTGCCGGTGGTGCATTGGATCGAACTGCTGAATTCAGACTGACGCTTCAGGCCGCCGCGCGGGCAATCGGCATGGCATCCAGCGCATTGCGATATTTCCCGCACTGCTCATTGCCAGGATCGAGCTTACGCACTTGCTCCAGGTAATCGCGCACTTCACGATCCATCGCCAGTTCTCTACTGCCATTCTTCTGCATCAGCAATATCAAGGCATAGCTCAAATTCAGCAAGATGCGCTTGTTACCCGGCATCATCTTCCTCGCATCGCGCAGCATCGCGATAGCCTCTTCCAACTTGCCTGCCTGCGCCAGATGCACGGCCTGGTTGTTGCAGTCCACGACCTCACGCAACGAAGCCGTCACCAGTTTCTCACCGTCTTCTTCCATGTCGGCCCGCTTGAATACCGCTCTGACCTGCTCCAACACGGCCTCATTCTCATGGTTGTTCAGGACCACGGCTTTGAGCAATTCCGCGGCCGTCGCCGCATCGCCGTTGCCCATGATGAATTCTGCCGCCTCCAGCGCCACGCTAGCGGGTAGGGCCGAGGCAGCACCTTTGACCAAACCGACCACCTCCTTGGCGGTCTGCTGCGCCGCCTTCATATCGCGATTTTTCCGATACAAAGTACCTTCGATCACCTTGGCATGGATGGTCGATTGCGTGCAATCGAAGGTTTTTTGCACTTCGCCCAACACGCGCATCGCTTCGCTGGGGTTATTCTTTTCCGTGCAAATTTTAGCCAAACCGATATAGGCCGACGGCACCTTCAGAACCGAATGTTCGGTTAACGCGATTGTCTTGCGGAAGGCCTTTTCCGCCAGGTCCAGATCGCCCAACTTCTGCGCAATATCGCCCAGCGCCTTCTGCCTCGTCGCCGAGTTCGGCGACAGATCGATGCTGCAGACAAGTACGCTCTGCGCCTCTTCGAGGTCGCCCTTCTCCTCGAATATCTTGGCGAGCAGGTCGTAGGCCCCCATATAGGTTCGATTCTCCTCAGTGACTTGCAACAGCAAATCGCGCGCCAAATCGAGCTCGCCTTCCAAGTAGTGCACCTTGGCCAGATCGACCTTGGCCCACGGCACATCGCGCTGGGCCAGCACTTTTTCCACCAGCTCCTTGGCCTGCTTGCGCCGGCCAGCGGTAATCAGCAGCCCCACTTTCATTCGAATCAAATCACCCGCATGGCCAATGCCGGATTTCAGCTTTTCGTCGCACAACGTGATCGCGCTCGCGTAGTCCTTTTCGTAAATGGCCTTCTCGACATCGTGCAGCAGTTCTTTCCGGCTTATCGCAGCCAGCAGACGGGAACGAATGATCGCCTCGGTGAATGGCTTGATGATGTAATCGTCGGGCATGTATTCCATGGCCCCGAGCACCATCTCGGTGGTTTTCTCCGCGGAGACGACGATCCACGCCGTGGCCAGGCCAATCAAATTTCTGACTTTGGCTTCTTCCATGACCTGCTGGCCATTTTTGCCGGCGCCCAGATTGTAGTCGCACAGGACCACGTCGTATTTATTGACCTCCAGCAAGGCGATGGCCTCCTTGCCGTTGGTGGCGACATCGATTTCTTTCGCACCGCAAGATTTCAGCATTTCGCGGAACATCGTGCGCATGCCCTGGAAGTCGTCTACCACCAGAAAACGTTTACTGGAAAATATCGCATGATCGCCGTCAATGAACATAACACCACCCCACACAATTCGTAGCTTGAATTGACATGGCTCCCACCACAGTCACTCGCTTGTTGTACGCGGCCGAGCCTTACCTTCTGGTTCTTTTAAGGCAGGCTTGGGCTCGACCGGTACGCTCAGTACTCTATTGAATCGCCGGGCAAAATGGGATCGGCTATTCCGCAGTAACCGAGTCGAATATTCAAAGGCAGGCTAGTACTTATATACCACAGGCGCGAACGGCAAGACGCGCTGGCTCGATGCCTCACCAATGAGCCGGCGGAGCTTTCAGCAAGACGACCTCTCGGTTGTTGACCTCGATATAGCCGCCTTGCACCAATTCCTTGAATACCTTGTTAACCATATCGCGCGAGGAACCGACACGGTGCGCGATATCCTGCTGCGAGAGTTTTTCCTGCACGATGTGGACACCGCCCGCAGCCGGCACGGCCAGGTCGCTCAGCAAATTGACCACGCGACTGTAGACACTGGCCAATGCCAACTCCTTCGCCGCCTTGGTTGCAGTCCGGCTACGTCGGATCAGCCGCGTGATCACGCGCATGGCCAAATCGGGATCGTTTTTGATGCGCTCGCGAAAACGCGCATGGGTAACGACCCCACAACGGGTTGGCTCGGCCGTCATCACGGTGGCACAACGTTTGGAGCCGTCGAGCGCCATCTCGCCCACGATGTCTCCGGGGCCGCAGAATGCCAACACCAATTCTTTTCCTGATTCGTCGCTGGTATAGATTTTCAGGCGCCCGGAAAGCACGAGATACACTGAATTCCCATCATCGCCCTCACTGATGAGGATGGCCTTTTTCGGATAACTCCGAACCACCCCCTCAGCGACAAGCTCATTAAACAGCGGATCATCTATAGGGAATAAGGCCTCGTCCTGCTTTGCAACAACCATTGCCACCACCCGACCAAATTCGAATTCAGCTGTAGAAAATAGAGCATCCTACCTGGTACTGTCTAGCGACAAGCCGACAGTCAGCCACAAATCGAGCGCTAAAAGATCGATTTGAATAATACCTGTCGCTGCAGGCAGTTGGACGAAGCATACGCCCCAGACGTCGCGCCGGTTAGGTAGCCAACGTCTCCAGCATCGCCCGGTATTCGCCGTAGAGCTTCTCCCCGGGATCCAGCTTTTGCACACGATCGAGGCACTCGCGGGCCTCACGCTCCATACCGTTGTCCCTACCGTTCTTCTTCATCGCCAAGATCATGGCATAGGCCAAATTCAACAGGATGCGCTTGTTGTTCGGCATCATCGCCTTGGCATTCCGCATCAGCGTGACCGCCTCGTCCAGCTTGCCTTCCTTGGCCAGTGCGACCCCTCTGTTGTTGGTTTGCACCACCTCCTGCAATGAAGACTCAACCAGATCGTTGCCAGCCTGCTCCATATTGCCTTTGACGAAGACCTTCTTCACATCCTCGATCAACTGCTGATTCTCGTGATTGTTCTGCACGACAATCTTGAGCAGCTCCGATGCGGCATCCTTATTACCGGTGCCCATGATCAAATCCGCCGCTTCCAGGGTAATGTGCGCCGGCAAGCGTGCCGCGGAGTCCTTCACCATGGCCGCAACCTCGCCTGCCAGCTTGCGCGCCTCAACGAGGTTCCCACTTTTGCTTTGCACCGCGCCCTCGATCACTTTCGCATGCAGTGTGGCCTCGGGATCATCGAATTGCTTGTGCACCTCACCCAGGACACGAATCGCCTCGGCCGTGTTGTTTTTCTCAGCGCAGACCTTGGCGAGGCCAATATGGGCAGCCGGCGTCTTAAAGACCGAATACTCGCCGAGCGATATCGTCTTGCGGAACGATTTTTCCGCAACCTCCAAATCACCGCGCTTTTGCGCAATTTCGCCAAGCGAGCGTTGACGCGTCATTGAGTTGGGTGAGAGTTCAGCGCTCCTGGCCAGCACATGTTGAGCCTCGTCCAGTTCGCCGACTTCTTCCAGGGTTTTGGCCAACAAATCATAGCCTTCGAGGTAGGTGCGATTGGCCTCGACCACTTCGCTCAACAGCCGGCGTGCCACATCGAAATCTTTGTTCAACAGATGAATCTTGGCCAAGCCGCTCTTGGCCCAGGGAATGTCGCGTTGTGCCAGGATTTGCTCGAACACGGCCTTGGCCTTGTCGTTTTGACCGGATTTCATCAAGAGACTGGTCTTCATACGCAGCAAGTCGGAGGTATAGGGCGACCGCGCCACCAGTTGCTCATCGCACAAGGCAATCGCGCGCTTGTAATCATTGGATTTGAGCGCCTTCTCGATGTCATGCAGCGCGGCTTTCCGCGCCATGACCTTGAGCAGACGCGTCCGCACCGTGGCTTCATTGACCGGTTTCACAATATAGTCGTCCGGCGTATATTCCGCCGCACCCAGCACCATGTCCTGGGTCTTTTCTGCCGAGATCACCACCCAGCCCGTCGCCAAACCAATCAAGTTCCTGAACTTGGCCTCCTCCAGAACCTGCTGGCCATTCTTGCCGGCGCCCAAGGTGTAGTCGCACAACACGACATCGTATTTGCCCTTTTCCAGCATATTGATAGCTTCATTGCCATTCGAAGCCGCATCGATATCCTTGGCACCACAGGTTTTCAACATCTCCCGCAGCATCGAGCGCATCCCCTGGAAATCATCGACAATCAAGAATCGCCGTTCGGCAAAGGCATTGTGGCTGTCGTTCGTGAACATCATGTCTGTGTCTCGCTATTGTTATCGACAGAAATTCAAGGCAGTCGCAGGACGAAGCAGCCGCCCCCTAGCTTGCCGCCGTTCTCGAGCAAAATTTCTCCGGCCCGCCCCTGGTTCTTATGCATCTTCGCCACCATGGCGGAAAAATACAGGCCCAAGCCGGTGCTACCCGTGTTGAAGCTCACGCCCCGACTCACCGCGATGCCTTCCTCGATCATCGCCTTGGGGTAACCGCCGCCGTTGTCTTCGACCCGCAACTCCAGGAAGCCGTCCGCTTCCGCGGCTGCCAGGCGCAGGCTGCCTCGGGTATAGCGAGAAGCATTGTTCAGCGCATGCGAGATCACGCCCAGCACCAAATCGCGGTCGAAATACCAATAAAGCCCCTCTTGCACATCCAACTCGAGCTTCACATTCTGTGTATTCAGCAGTGTGCCGCTTTGCTGCTCGATCTCGGCCATCAAGTCATCGACGGCATGCTCGGCCAAATCGAAAGGATAAAATTTCCGGTCCACCTTATAGATGGTCAGCAGTTCGAGCAGGTTGTCATTCAGGCGCTTGACCTCGTAGAACATCGGCGCCATTTTTTTATAAATCGGTTGTTCCTGCAGCGCCGCATCGCCTAGGCTGTCTTCCATAAAGCCCGTCAATACGCTGAGCGAGTTCTTCATATCGTGTATGGCCGATGCAAGAAACATCGTCATATCGGGGGTCTCACTTGCCTGAGACGCGTCCATTTTTAGTCTCCCACCATTACGTACGTCAGGATTATAGGCATACCTCCCCTAGGTTTTTCCAGTCATGGCCGATGACGAAGGACGTTCCATTTCAAGTTAGTGCGGTATTTACCATGATCAGCGCCCATTTTCGCGCGATGCACGAGGGCTGGACCAAAAAAAGCCGCCATTCGGCGGCTTCGCTGGGCATTGCGATTGGCCGACATTCACCCTGGCACGGTGGACGAAGCCAACGGAATCCTCGCCAATTCTTGCAATAACGCCTCCGTCACCTCGCTCATCGATGCCGCGCCGGATGCCCCCTTTAGGTCATAGGTGAGGCATTTACCCGACTTGATCAGCGCCCGAACGGCGAATTCGATATTGCCTCCCTCCGCATAAAGGAGCGGATCGTTTTTTTGCGCGCCGAGCCACTTCAAGGCCTCCGATGTGGCAAGCATCATTGCCATGGGGTTTGCCCGGTTTTTCCCTGCAAGCTTTGGCGCTGAGCCATGAATCGGTTCGAACATCGCATGCCGATCGCCCACGTTGCCGCCGCTCGCCATGCCCATCCCTCCTTGCAGCACCGCCGCCAATTCGGTCACGATGTCACCGAACATATTGGTCGTCACCACCACATCGTAGTGCTCGGGTTGCCGTATCAGCCATTGGCAAAAGGCATCAACCAATACCACCTCGTATTCAACATCCGGATACCGATCGGCAACCTCTTCCAAAATGCCAGTGAAAAATTTGCAGCCATAGAGAACGTTATTTTTTACGACACACGTCACGCGCTTCTTACCGTCTGCGGGCGCCCCTCGCCGAGCATTCGCTGCGTCAAATGCCCTGCGTAAAATTCGCTCCGAGCCATTTCGGGTCAAGACCCGAGTGTCCGTCGCAACCTGGGGGATTCCGCCAGGTGCCAGGATGCCGCCCGACCCGGCATAGAGGCCTTCGGTGTTTTCGCGAAAAAACACCATATCCACTTTGTCGGGGTCCCATACATGCCGCACCGCTCCAGATATCCGAACGGCACCGCCATCAAAGAGTTTCACCGGGCGAATATTGGCGTATAGATCCAAATTCACCCGATTTCGCACGAGCGGAGACCATCCAGCCATCTTTCCATCGGGCATGGTGATTTGCGACCTGCCGTCGGGACTCGGCAAGCCAACCGCCCCTAAAAGAATAACATCGGCTGCTTTGCACCTGGCAAGGCCGCCAGCCTCGATATCGTCGCCATGCTCCAGGTAATACTGTGCCCCACACTGGATAGTGTCCATCTCGAACACGCACCCCGACCGTTCGGCGACGAGATCGAGCACCCGTACCGCCTGATCCATGACCTCTCGGCCAATGCCATCGCCCGGAAGGGCGGCAATTTGATATTTCGCTCGTCCCATGATTATTCAGGAAAAGAATTCTTGGGCCGCACGAAGTTGCGCCACAGTGCCTGCTCCGCCCATCATTCTCGTCATCCTTGCATCTCGATAGAGCTTTTCAATCAGCACACCCTTAGAAAATCCGACATGCCCGAACAGATCGAGTGCATCGCTGCATACCTTGAATGCCTGCTTGGACACATGCCCTCTCGCAACTGCCGAGTAATGCATAAGACGCGTCTTTGCCGCATCAGAGTGATACCGAGCAAGCGACCGGATGTAAGCACGCATCAGCTCCACTTCGGCGAACAAATCCATCAGTCTGCGCTGAACATCTTGATGCTCGACCAGCCTCGCCCCCCCCTGCACGCGGGCCTTGCAAAATGCCACCGCCTCCTCGAGGGCTGCCCTTGCTATGCCGACGCATACCGCCCCGATCAGGATGTAAGCATTGCCAAATGCATTCGAGATGAAGCGCTGGTAGTCGCCAGGACCGATTAGCATGTGGTCATAAGGAATCCGCACATCTTTAAATGAGATTCCTGCCTGGTTCATCTCGCGCTGCCCCAGCTTTTCCAATGCAACTCCGCGTTCAACGCCCGCAGTCGACAATGGCACTAAAAAGCCCGCGGAACCCCCTGCCTGGAGGGCCGCGAGCACAAAAGCATGCGTTGCAATAGAGGTATTAGTAATCCATTGGGCCTTCTGGCCATTGATGACCCATTCATTGCGGCGCTCATCAAGATAAGCATTCGTTTCATAATTCAGACGCGCCAAGCTCCATTCCGACCTTCCTCCATGCACGGGATTACCAATAAAAAACAGATCGCTCCCATGAGCGGGCTCGGTGACTGGATAACAACCGATAAATTCGGCCTGCCGATCTTCCAGGTATGGCCTCAGATACTGATCCTGCAGATCAGCTGATGCGTGAGCCGACAATGCCAGAAATGGGATTTGCGAAACCACCAACGACAGCGCCAGCCCGGAGCTACCCCAACCCAACTCCTCATAAACCAAGCTCTGTTCATAGATAGAGGCCCCTCCGCCCCCCATAGCCTCTGGACAAGCCATGGCGTGTAGCCTTTGTCCGTGCGCTTTTTTGAAAAACTCTTTAAATGCCGCATTCGTCGACACTTCAGTTGCCGGCAAGGGGTCGAGCTGTGCCGCACACGGTCGCATGACCTCTTTCGCGAATTCGCGTGCTATTAATTGCCATGCCCGCGCCTTTCCCGCACTTGAGCTATCCAGCTCCTCATGGAGCGGCAGCGCATCGCTGTATGTTTGCATTTTCGCGCCCCAAAAGCACCGGGCGCCGTCCGGCAGGAGCGGCGCCCTGAAGGCTTGGTTAGAGGGATGGATGACACCAAAAAGGCGCAGTCTTGGCGGCGAATTTCGTGGGTATGCCGGAGCGCTCCAGATATTCCAGGCCCAACGCCACTCGACGGACCCGCTTCTTGACCGTATTCAGGTTCACCTGATCGTAGGGATTTACCTGCGCACTGGCGCCCATCTTGAGAATCACCGGCGCCGCAACCTGGACGATTTCTGGAATTTCGTTGTAACGAATGAAGCCCCCCTTGTCGTCGTAAACATCGATCGGCACGTCGAGGATCAGGCCGTTCGTCATCCGACGCATCTCTTGCAGGACAACCAAGTCCACATCATGCAGCACTGTCACGCTGTCGGCGCCGAGCTCTTCCCATATCTTCGCTGTAACCGGGTTGCTTACAATGCAATGGGATGAGGCTTTGAAAAACAAATCTTGCGGCAGATTACCGCTTTCTCTCATCTCGGAGAGGATGCGCATGACCCCCATATCGTAGACAATGACGCCCCGGCAACCCAGATCGACCAAGCGCAGCACCTCTTCGACAGAGTTTGCGATCGCGTCGTTATTATTGACTCGCCGCCCCTGCTCTAAACCAAACTTACCCCGATAAAATGCGGCCTTCCTGTCATACTCCGGCCGTGGCCCGATTGAGAATGCAATACCGTAGCCACTCTCCGCACACAGCGAAAGCATTTCCCTGATTTCGCTGTCCGAAAGCAATATCGAGCCATGCGTTTCGTTGAAGCGGGTGCACGGAATGCCCTCTTCTTTGAGCGCCGCCACAGTGCCTTTCAGCACATCCAGTGTATTGATGACAGGGATTTCCACCGCGAAGTTACCGCCATCGGGAAATCGCAAAGGGGAAGCCTGCAACTCCACATTGTCTGAATAGGGGTAACCATGGCTCTTCAGCCATGCACGGGCTCTGAATGAGCCCCTTACGACCTCATGATCACGCGGGCTCACGCCCGACCGAATCGACGTTTTCGCCTCGCCCGTATTCTCTAGGACGCTGGCGTCCATTTCCATTTTCATATCATTTCTCCCTTTAATATTTATTAATAGAAAACCCATCACGGCATTAGCACCGATAGATGCCTAAGCAATGATGGGTTTAATTCGATCTATTCGATTTATCAGATGATTTAACCCGGCATTGATCCGACTGCACGTTGCCGAGCAAATGCTCTATTTAGGCCTTACCACCGAAGGCGTCCCAGTGCACGAAATCCCCATAGCCACGGCGCGGCTGCCTCGGTAGCTCTTTGTGAGAAGGGTGACCGATGCACATCATCATCACCACCATGTAGTCACTCGGTACTTTCAAGTATTCGGCCACACCTTTGGGGTCAAAGCCGATAAGCGGGGCAGTACCCAAACCCATGCCGTCGGCCACCAACATCATAGTCATCGCCGCCAACGATGCGCCGCAAACCGCATGTTCGACCCGACGCTCTTCGTTCGGGTAGACCACGTCGATCGAACCCTTCAAGGTTTGTTTAACCTCGTCATTGAAATAACCGCCATCGACGAATTGCTGCAGGATCTGATCGTCGCGACGATGCGGATTCTTGTCGCCCAGAACAGCCACGACGGCGACGGAATCCATAACCTGCTTCTGGTTCCAGCATAGCGGAAGCAGTTCTTCGCGCTTTTTCACATCTTCAACGACGACGAAATCCCAGGGCTGGAAGTTATAGGAAGAAGGCGTGAGGGCCGTCAGATCGAATAATTTCTGCCACTGTTCCTTGCTGAGGTTCGGGCCCGGTACAAAGCTGTGGATAGCGCGACGCCGCCGAATGACCTCTTCAATACCGGTAGTCAGGGTTTGTTCCAGCAGCTTGCCTTGGGTCGGTGCATTCATAAGGTACCTCCTTTTTGGTTTGACGAGTGAATACTTATTTACTTTAATACCGGCACTTCAATCCTGTCAATATACCGCGCACCATTACCTAAATTTAACCGCCCTCCAAGGGGCCATCCAATCGAAAGCAACACCATGCCCCACACCGAATTTTTGAGTGAATGTTCATTACTATCAGGAAGCTACGACATGCATGTGCACGCCGGGCCAGACTTAGTTGGTCGGGCGATGGACGTCGTCGAATTGGGCCTGGCCGCCAACCAAGCAGGCATGGCCGGACTCGTATTGAAGGATCACGCCTTACCAACCACCGGACAGGCGTATGTCCTAAACCAAACCCTGGGCGGCAGCTGTCGTTTTTATGGGTCAGTAGCACTCAATCCAGCAACAGGCGGCATAAATTCCGCGCTTGTGAAAGCGGCACTGGGTCATGGCGCCGCCATGGTATTCCTCCCGACCTACGGTGCCGCCCATCATTACCATCTGACTGGCAGCCGATCTCACTACCCTTACAGCGAAAAACATCCACTCGGCATGGATTTACGGGATCGAGGAAATCATGGCGAATTGCTCGCCATCCTCGATGAAATTGCGCGCTCAGACGCCATTTTGGCGACCGGCCACATCTCTCCCGAAGAATGCCTTTGGGTCATCAATGCCGCCCAATCAGCAGGCGTTCGCCGAATCGTCGTCACGCATGCCTCCATGCCCCGAATAGGGCTTCCTCTCGACGCACAGGAGGAAGCCGTAAAACTAGGGGCGTACATTGAGCACTCATTTGTCGCCTGCACGGGCATTCTGCACGCCCCCATCCAAGTGGAAACGATGCGTGAGCAAATCGCCCATGTAGGCGCTGAACATTGCCTGCTTTCATCGGACCTCGGACAAAAATCCAATGGCTCGCCGATAGCGGGTTTTAGCCGTTTTCTGACCAAACTTATGGATACGGGCATCTCAAGCGAGGAAATCAAACAGATGACCGCAACCAATCCTGCAAAATTACTGGCGAACTGCAATGCGCCCTAAAGCTTACGGACAGCGGATCAAAAAATAAAAGGCCGCCAATTGGCGGCCTTAATCGGCTTGGTGGGCCCGCTGGGACTCGAACCCAGGACCAAAGGATTATGAGTCCTCTGCTCTAACCGACTGAGCTACAGGCCCGAAACCTTTACGCCTGTCGGCTTATTCGAGGAAGCTACGCAAACGCTCAGAACGGGAAGGGTGACGCAACTTGCGCAGCGCCTTGGCCTCGATCTGGCGAATACGCTCGCGGGTCACATCGAACTGCTTGCCGACCTCCTCCAGGGTGTGATCGGTATTCATCTCGATACCGAAACGCATACGCAGCACCTTGGCCTCGCGCGGGGTCAGACTGTCGAGGATCTCCTCAGTGACGTTTTGCAAACTGGAATAAAGCGCGGCGTCGACCGGCGCGGTGGTAGTCGAGTCTTCGATGAAATCGCCCAAGTGCGAATCCTCGTCGTCGCCGATCGGGGTCTCCATGGAAATCGGCTCCTTGGAGATCTTCATGATCTTGCGAATCTTCTCCTCGGGCATTTCCATCTTGGCCGCAAGCGTCGCCGGGTCGGGCTCTTGCCCAGTCTCCTGCAAAATCTGGCGGGAGATGCGGTTCATCTTGTTGATGGTCTCGATCATATGCACCGGGATACGGATGGTCCGGGCCTGATCGGCGATGGAACGGGTAATGGCTTGGCGAATCCACCAAGTCGCATAGGTCGAGAATTTATAGCCGCGGCGGTATTCGAATTTGTCTACCGCTTTCATCAAACCGATGTTGCCCTCTTGGATCAAGTCGAGGAACTGTAGGCCACGGTTGGTGTACTTCTTGGCGATGGAGATCACCAATCGCAGGTTAGCCTCGATCATCTCGCGCTTGGCGCGACGGGCCTTGGCCTCGCCGGTGGACATCTGCTTATTGATGTCTTTGAGCTCCTTCACCGGCAACCCGGCTTTATCCTGCAAAGCCCGAAGCTTTTCTTGGTGCTCATTGATATCGTACTGCAACCGCTCCAGAGCCTCGCTATAACCATGCTTGCCGCGAATCTCCTTAGCCACCCAATTAGCGTTCCCCTCATTGCCCGGGAAAGTCTTGATGAATTGAGCGCGCTGCATGCCACACTTGTTGACGGCGATTTCCATGATGGCGCGCTCATGGCTACGGATCTCTTCGACCAGCCCGCGCAGGCCGTCGCTCAGGTTCTCGACTTGACGCGCCGTGAAACGGATGCCCATCAGGTGGCCGGACAAGTCGTCCTGCAACTTTTTGTACTGCGGGCTGGCGTAGCCGTACTTGGTCAAGGCATTTTGCATCTTGTTGTAGCACTTGCGCACGTCGCCAAAGCGCTCTAGCGCATCGATTCTAAGCTGGGCCAGCTTGGCCGCGCTCATACCGCCGCCGCCCTCTTCTTCGCCCTCGTCCTCCTCAGCCAACTCCATCTCTTCGGCCTCGGCCATTTCCATGACGATATCCTCGCCGGCGCTGTCCATCAGGCCGTCGACCAACTCATCGATGCGCATCTCCTCTTTCTCGACCCTCGCCGCCATCTCCAAGATTTGGGTGATGGTCAGCGGGCAAGCGGAGACTGCCTGCACCATATGCTTCAGGCCCTCTTCGATGCGCTTGGCAATTTCGATCTCGCCCTCGCGGGTAAGCAGTTCGACCGACCCCATTTCGCGCATATACATGCGCACCGGATCGGTGGTACGGCCGAACTCGGCATCGACGGTGGACAGTGCCGCCTCGGCCTCTTCCACCGCATCTTCGTCGGCGACCGGTGCCGGCGCTTCGGACATCAACAGGGTCTCGGCATCGGGTGCCTCGTCATAGACCTGGATGCCCATGTCGTTGATCATGCCGACCACGCCCTCGATCTGCTCGGCATCGAGCATATCGTCCGGCAGGTGGTCGTTGATCTCGGCATAGGTCAAATAGCCACGCTCCTTGCCCAGAAGGATCAGGGCCTTCAGCCGGGTACGGCGAGTCTCCGTATCCATGCCGGAATTGGCCATCGCGGCCATGGCCACCAATTCGGCCTTCTTCATCGCCGCCTTGGATAGTTTCTTGCCCTTGGGCGTGACAGCTTGCTGCTCTTCCGCAACAGGCAAGGCTGCGGCTTTGTTCTCCAGATTTTCAGTTGCTTGCGGTTTCTTGATTTCTTTCGACATGGTTCTCTTTTCTGGCGCCACTGCTTTGGCAGCGATGGCGACGGTTTTATTCGCCGGTGCGCTTGCCTTGATAGGCTGCACAGGCTGTTTCTTGACGGCGATCGCCTTCGCTTTCGGCGTCGGCTTAGCCGGCGTCGGGCGCTTTGCGGATACAACCGGTTTTTTCGTTGCCGCTGCCGGCTTTTTCGCCGACACCGGTTTTTTGATCGTCACAGCAGCCTTTTTCGGGGCCGCTACTTTCTTGGCTACAGTGGGTTTCTTGACTGCAGCCGCCTTCTTGGCCGGCGCCGCCTTTTTAGCCGCAAGCGGCTTCTTGGCGGGAGTCGCTTTCTTCACCGGCTTGGCTTGCGTCTTAACCGGCGCGGCCTTGGCAACGGGCTTCTTTTGAACAGGGGCTTTCTTGGCTGGCGCGCTCTTCTTGGCAGCAGAACCGGACGCGACTTTGCCCACCGTTTTTTTGGCTTGCGCCACCGGCTTTTTCGCGGGTTTCTGTACCTGCCGTGCTGCTTGTTTCTTTGCCGTTGCCATGGTCTAGCTACCCCCTGGTAGAAACCTAAAATAAAAAGTTAAGCATTCTATAACAATCGCTTAGTCGCTGTCACCCCGACCGTCGCCCTCACCGGCCGAAGCAAGCACCGAAAGTTTTTTCGCCTGCAGCGACCGTAAAAAACGCACCCGCTCATCGGGGCTCAGCTCATGCAGTTGCTTGCGGCTTAGATCGGTCGCCGCCTGGCGCCCAGCATGCTCTTCCAATGTCGCCAATGCCCCCCGGAAATCGGCCTCGACATCGTGCTCCGTTTCCTCCCACACCAGCACCGCCGCCTCAGCCTCCTCCATCAAGGTCTGTTCCGGTTGCTCCCGATAGCTTTCGACCACATGCCTAGTCAGCCGTAGCCCGGCTTGCTGCCGCAGCCGCGCCATCAAGCCCGTCAAGGCCTGGGCTTCCGGGCTGGCATCGTTAGGCAAGACCTCAGGCAACCGCGCAACGCGGGCCGGGTCCTGGATAAGGGCTTGCAGCACCACGCGATAGGGGCTGGGCTGCCCGCCACGTTTCTGTATAGACACCGAGGGCGCCCCTGGCGTGAAGCGCGCTTGCGCCCGGCTAGGCATGCCACTCATGCTCGCCAACTGCCGCCTCAAGCTGCGCGCCAGAAGCGGCGCCTTGCGCATCTGATCGAGGTAGGGCTCAGTCAGTTTGACCAGACGCACCTTGCCTTCGGGGCTCGTCAGATCGGTCTTGGTCGCCATCTCGTCGAGCAGGAATTGGGACAGCGGCAAGGCCTTATCAAGCAAAGCCTCGAAGGCCGCGCGGCCATGCCCACGGACATAGCTGTCCGGGTCCTCGCCCTCGGGCAGGAACAGGAAGCCGAGCCGCTTGCCGTCGACCACCTGCGGCAGACTGTTCTCCAGCGCGCGCCAGGCGGCCTTGCGCCCGGCGGCATCGCCATCGAAGGCGAACACGATGGCGTCGGCCAGGCGCAGCAGGCGCTCGACCTGGTCGCTGGTCACCGCCGTGCCCAGGGTCGCCACCGCGTTCTCGACGCCATGTTGGGCCAGCATGACCACGTCCATGTAGCCCTCGACCACGATCACCCGGCCGGCCGACTGGATCGCGCGGCGCGCCTCGTGCAGGCCGTAGAGTTCGCGGCCCTTGTGGAACAACGGGGTCTCGGGCGAATTGAGATATTTGGGCTCACCCTTGTCGAGCACCCGGCCGCCGAAGGCGATGACCTTGCCCCGCTCGTTCTTGATCGGGAACATCACCCGGTGGCGGAAACGGTCGTAGCGCTTGCCACCCTCGCCGGCGATGATCAGGCCAGCCTCTTCCAAGGCCTTGTCCTGATAATCGGCCACCGCACGGGCCAGCCCCTGCCAGTCGTCCGGGGCATAACCCAAGCCGTAGCGGGCGGCGGCCTCGCCGGTCAACCCGCGATTTTTCAGATAGGCCACGGCAGCCGCATTGTTCTTCAATTCGCCCTTGTAGAAATGGGCCGCCGTTTCCATCAGTTCGTAGAGCTGTTCGCGCCGGCCATCCTCCGGGTTATTGCGCGTGCCGTCGTCCGGCACCTGCATGCCGGTGCGGCTGGCCAGCTCCTTCACCGCCTCGACGAAACCCATGCCGGTATGCTGCATGAGGAAGGTGATGGCGGTGCCGTGGGCGCCGCAGCCGAAGCAGTGGTAGAACTGCTTGGTCGGGCTGACCGTGAACGAGGGCGATTTTTCGTTGTGGAAAGGACAGCGCGCCTGATAATTGGCGCCCGCTTTTTTCAGCGGCACATAGCGTTCGACGACGTCGACGATATCGACGCGATCGAGGAGGGTCTGGATGAAGTCCTGGGGAATCATGATGGCTCCCCAAATTGTAGACGGGATTAGCCGAGTGCGGCCTTGACCTGCGCGGAGACGGCTTGCATATCGGCACGGCCGGCCAGCTTCGGCTTGAGCCAGGCCATCACCTTGCCCATATCCTTGGCCCCGGCGGCGCCGGTCTCGGCCAGGGCCTCGCGAATCAGCGCGGCGATTTCGTCGGCGGACAGGGCCTGGGGCATATAGTCGGCCAGGATAGCCAGCTCGGCCCGTTCCTTGTCGGCCAGATCGGTGCGGCCGGCGCCGTCGTACTGGGCGATGGAGTCGCGGCGCTGCTTGATCATCTTGTCGATAACCGCTGTCACGCCGGCATCGTCCAGCGCGATGCGCTCGTCGATCTCTTTCTGCTTGATGGCCGCCAGGAGCAGGCGCACCGTGGCCAGGCGCTCGACCTGCTTGGCGCGCATGGCGGCCTTCATGTCCTCATTGATCTGCTCTTTGAGGGACATGTCAGTTCACCGATGCGGGATCAATACATCTTGGGCGGGAGGGTCTGGCTGCGCAGGCGCTTGTGATGGCGCTTGACCGCGGCGGCCAGCTTGCGCTTGCGCTCCTGGGTCGGCTTCTCATAGAACTCACGGGCGCGCAACTCGGTCAGCAGACCGGTCTTCTCGATGGTGCGCTTGAAGCGGCGCATGGCGACTTCAAACGGCTCATTTTCCCTAACGCGTACACTCGGCATGTGAAAAACACCTAAAGCGGTAAAAAAGACCCGCAATTATATCCACTTGAGCGATTCGATCAAGGCAAAATACGGCTTTTTTCGCCCACCCCCTGTCCCATGCGCGTCCTCGGCATCGAATCCTCCTGCGACGAAACCGGCCTGGCCCTATACGACACCGAGGCCGGCCTGCTCGCCCACGCCCTGCACAGCCAGGTGGCCATGCACGCCGAATACGGCGGCGTGGTGCCGGAATTGGCCTCGCGCGACCACATCCGCCGGGCCCTACCCCTGCTGAAAAGGGTGCTGGCCGAGGCCGGGGCTGAATTAAAGGACATCGACGCCATCGCCTACACCCAGGGCCCGGGCCTGGCCGGCGCCCTGCTGGTCGGCGCCAGCATCGCCAACGGCCTTGGGCTGGCTTTGGGCAAGCCCACCATCGGCATCCACCACCTGGAGGGGCATCTGCTGTCGCCCTTGCTGTCGGAGCCGCGGCCGGAATTCCCCTTCGTCGCCCTGTTGGTCTCCGGTGGCCACACCCAACTGATGCGAGTGGACGGGGTCGGCCGCTATGAACTGCTGGGCGAGACCGTGGACGACGCCGCCGGCGAGGCCTTCGACAAGACCGCCCAACTGCTGGGCCTGGGCTACCCCGGCGGCCCGGCCTTGTCCAGCCTGGCCGAACAGGGCGACGCCTATCGCTATAAATTGCCCCGGCCTATGCTCAACAGCCACAACCTGGATTTCAGTTTCGCCGGCTTGAAGACCGCCGCCCTCACCCTGGCGCGCAAGGAAGGCCCCGAGGCGGCGGCCGACATCGCCGCCGGCTTCCAGGCCGCCGCGGTGGAGGTGCTGGCAGCCAAGTGCCTGGCGGCCTTGAAGCAGACGGGATTGCAGCGATTGGTGGTGGCCGGCGGCGTCGGCGCCAACCGCAGCCTGCGCAGCCGGCTCGATGCCGAGGCCCAACACAAGCGATTCGCGGTGTTCTACCCGCCGCTGGCGCTGTGCACCGACAACGGCGCGATGATCGCCTTCGCCGGTGCCCTGCGCCTGGCCGAGGCCCAGGGCCGCGACGGCCGCTTTACCGTTAAACCGCGCTGGGACCTGTCCACCTTGACCGCCCCCGCCTGAGCATGCCCATTCAGGCGCTCAGCGCCCGGGCATCACCATCGGCACCCACTCGGGCCGACCGAACAGCTTCAGCGTCTCCAGCGGGAAGACCAGGATCAGGCTGAGGATCGCCAGAATCGCCAAGGTCAGGAAGGTGGCGAACACGCTGGAGGGTCGCAGCCAGCCCCAATAGCGGGCGGCCAGAAACACCATGTCCTTCTTGTGCTCGGCCATGGCCAGCCAGCGTCGCAGCAGGCTGGCCACTAGGTAGACACTGTAACCGCCGGCCAGCGAACCGAGCACGATGCGGAACACCGTGAGCATATCGAGCGGTGCCCGATCCAGCCGCTTGTAGAAGATCGACACCGCCCCCACCGCCACCGAGGCGGTAAAGGCCAAGGCGACGTTGATCGCCAACCGCCGGCGCTCGCGCGCCAGGTCCTGTTGGCGCTGGATGAAGAAATTATCGACCTCGCGCTTGAAGTATTCGGTCTTGTCCTGCACCAGGTCGGAGATCTCGCGCTTCATCACCTGGATGCGGTCGTCGAGCACACCCGATAATCGGTCCGCCGCATAGTCGACCAGTTCCACGACATCGTCCTTGGTGAACTGGCGCTGGTTGTGCAGTTCGATCGAGATCTTGTCGAGCTTGACGTCGATCTCGCGGCTCACGCCCATCACCACTTCTTTCAGTTCCCGGCCGGCGTCCAGCACGCCTTCGCGCATCACCGTGCCCAGCTTGTCGCCGGCACGGTCGATGGCCGCCTCGGAGACCTGGGTCAGGCTCTCCCGCGCATAGTCCATCTCTTTTTCGAACCAGGCCATATCAGTCTCGCTTCTTGAACACCGCTTGGTTACGACCGCTTCGCTTAACGTTCGCTACGCTCACATTAGCCTCCACCGAAATATATTCCGCTGACCTCCGATTATCGGAATATGTTTTCTTCACCTTTTAGCAAACGGCGGATATTCGCATGGTGCCGCGCCAACACGACAGCGCTCAGCAGCATGAGCAAGGCCGTTTCGGTCACCCCGCCGACCAGCCAGTAACCATACAGCGGTGCCAAGCCAGCCGCCACCAGGGCCGAGAGCGAGGACACCCGGGTGATGGCGAACATGAGCAGCCAGGTCGCCGCGCAGGCCAAGCCGACCCCGATATTGAGCGCGAGCAGCACACCCAGGGCGGTGGCCACGCCCTTGCCGCCCTTAAAGCCAAAGAAGACCGGGAACAGGTGGCCGAGGAACACCGCCAGCGCGGCCAGATAGGGCACATAGCCGGGCAGGCCCCAGACCCCGGTCGCCCACTTGGCCAGCAGCACCGCGACCACGCCCTTCAGGGCATCGCCGAGCAGGGTCAGGGCCGCCGCCGACTTCTTGCCGGTGCGCAGGACATTGGTCGCGCCGGGGTTGCCCGAACCGTGGCCGCGCGGGTCGGGTAGGCAGTAAATACGGCTGATGACGATGGCGAAGGAGATGGAGCCGATCAAATAGGCGGCGACGAGAAGCAGCGCGAGTTGAGTCATGTGCGTAAAATATCGGCCTTTGCCTGTTGGATGTTGCGATGGATATTCTGTTTTTGCGGGATTTCCGCTTGGAAATGATTATCGGCCTTTACGAATGGGAGCGTAAAGCGCCGCAGCCCGTCATCCTCGACCTGGAGATCGGGCTCTACGACCACAAGGCCGGCCACACCGACAACGTGGCCGACACCATCGACTACGCCAAAGTCGCGGCGCGCATTCAGGAAAGCATCGCCGCCAAGGAATTCCAACTGGTCGAGGCCCTGGGCGAGCACATCGCCGAGATCGTGCGCGGCGAGTTCGGCGCGCCTTGGGTGCGCATCGCCGTACGGAAGCAGGCCATCCTGAGAAACGTCAAGGAACTCGGCATCATCATCGAGCGCGGCAGCCGGCTATGAGCGGGAAATGAGGCCTTTGCGGCATGCCGCAAAGGCCTCACCAGATCAACTCGCTTGATGCGCCGCAGCACTCGCCGACCACTGCCGAACAGCCAGGTCAACTGTACTAGCCTTCGCCCCGCCAATCGTAGACTGTGTGCCGCACGCATGAAAGTCGAGGTCTATTTAATCCATCCCGAGCCGTAAGGAGAAAACCATAGTTACCACCGAGATGCTCCTCGCGCCCCACCTGTCACTCCTTAATTTACCGGTGGCCGGCGGCATTCTGCTGCTCGCCTATTTCATCCGCGGCGTCTCCGGCTTCGGCTCAGGCCTGGTTGCGGTACCCCTGCTGGCGTTGTTTTTGCCCTTGCAATTTGTCGTACCGTTCATTCTGTTGACCGATTTCACCGCCTCGCTCGTGCTGGGTGGCAGCAACCGAAAACTCGTGAATTGGGGCGAGATCAAACCACTGGCGCCAGGCAGCATCATCGGCATTCTGCTGGGCGCCACCTTGCTGTTGCATCTGCCAAGAGAACCCTTGTTACTGACGCTCGGTCTCTTCGTGCTGGCCTTTGCCGTGCGCAGCCTGCTCTATCTGCATGGCAGCAAGCCGATCTCGCGCTGGTGGGCCTTGCCGGCCAGTCTGACCGGCGGCACCGTGGGCGCCCTGTTCGGCACCGGGGGCCCGCCCTATGTCATCTACTTCAGCCACCGCATCCACGATAAAGGGGTATTTCGCGCCACCACCTCGGCCTTATTCATTATGGAAGGCTGTCTGCGCGGCATGGTTTTCTTCGCCACCGGCTTGCTGCTGCAGTCCGGCATATTGACGGCCTATCTCGGCGCACTGCCGATCATGGCCTTGGGGCTTTGGCTAGGTAGCCGTGTCCACGTTGGGCTTAGCAGTGCACAGATGACTCGCATCATCGGCATCCTGCTATTGCTGAGCAGCCTATCCCTGTTGTGGAAGGCTTGGCATTGATTCGATAAAAGGGGCGGCTTGCGCGCCGCCCCATCCCGCTTACGGACGAATGTAGGCGTAGCCTTCTTTCTGCTTTTGCATCAGTTCGGGCACACCCGATTTCACGAAACCGATCCCCGGCAACATGTCGGCCTGGCTCAGTTTCTGTTTGCGCATGGTGTTCTCGCACGCAATCATCGCGATGCCATCGGCCGATGCTTCGGAAACCCGCCCCGCCACGGCGGAGTCGAGCTTGAGCATACCCAGCCCCGGGCCATAGGCCACGATCTCGATTTTCACCTTGTCCTTGCCGTAATCTTCCTGGACGTTCTTGGCATTGTTGAGCGCCAAGTTCCATTTGCCCGGGTCGTTATCGCTGACCTGGATGACGACCTTGGCCATATCGTCCGGGGCCTTTTGCTTGGCCGCCTTCTGCGCCGCCTCGACCGGCTGGACCAGACCGACACAGGCCAAAGTGCTGGCCACCACCATCAACACACGCAATGCTCGCTTCATCGTTGGGTCTCCTGAATAAGGTTTATCGTCGCAGAAACACAAAACGCCCTGCAGTGGATAAAGATGCCCCAGCGGCGACAATTATTCCAACAAAATATTTTTCAGGCGGCGCGGAATAAAACATGGCCGCCACCGTCCTCATCCGCGTGGATGATGCTGCGCATGCAATTGCTTCAACCGCTCGCGTGCGACATGGGTATAGATCTGGGTGGTCGAGATATCGGCGTGGCCCAATAGCATCTGCACCACGCGCAGGTCGGCACCGTGATTCAGCAGATGCGTGGCGAAGGCGTGGCGCAGGGTATGCGGCGACAGCGCGACCCGCACACCGGCCTGCAGGGCATAGCGTTTGATCAAGTACCAGAAGGCCTGCCGCGTCATCGGGCCACCGCGCGCAGTCACAAACAAGGCATCGCTCGCTCGTCGGCCGAGCAATTCGGGGCGTGCCGTCTTCAGATAGCGGCTGAGCCAATCCAACGCCACCTCGCCGACCGGCACCAAGCGTTCCTTCGAGCCTTTGCCGAAGATGCGCACCACGCCCATGTCCAGGCTCACTGCCGCCATAGGCAACTGCACCAGTTCCGTCACGCGAAAACCGGCAGCGTACAACAGCTCCAGCATCGCCCGGTCGCGCAGGCCCAAGGCGGTCTCGGCAGCCGGCGCATCGAGCAAGGCCTCGACATCCGCCTCGGTCAGGCTCTTGGGCAACGCACGCGGCAGTCGCGGCGGTTCGATGGTCAGGGTCGGGTCATCCGCCTTACGGCCTTCGCGCAGGCAGTGGCGATAAAAACGCTTCAAGGCCGAGAGCTGGCGCGCCAAACTGCGCGCCGCCACGCCTTGACCCAAAGTGCGGTGGGCAAGGAATTGCTCAATATCAGCCTTGCCGGCCGCAAGCGGATCGCTGCCACGTTCGTTCAGCCAAGCAAAGAATTGCGCGAGGTCGCGGCGATAACTTTCCAGCGTACGCTGCGACAAACCATCTTCCAGCCAGAGGGCATCGCAAAAGCTGTCGAGTTGGGATTGCGCCCTCTCTCCTAACTCTCCCCCGCTCGCGGGAGAGCGGGGCATGGTTGCGCTGCGCGCCGATGTGTTAGATCGCGTGCTCATGCCGCAATAGCCAGCGCTTGATCTCGATGGCGGCCCCCGCTGCGTGATGATTGAAGCCGCCTAAGCCCGCACTCGACACCACCCGGTGGCAGGGCACGATGATCGGCAGCGGGTTGTCACCCAGGGCCTGGCCCACCGCACGCGCGCTCGATCCCAAGTGCCGGGCGAGCTCGCCATAGCTGCGCGTTTCGCCGACCGGTATCTGCATCAGCGCTTGCCATACCCGCTGCCGGAACGGTGTACCCTGCAAGCGAATGGGTAGATCGAAACGATGGGCCGGGTCGGCCAGATAGGCCTGTAACTGCTCGGCCACGGCGGCGACCAAGACGTCATCCGAAGCCCAGCTCGGTGTATCGGCCGGCAGCAGTTCGAGGCCGGTCAAGCTGCGCGCGGCAATCCGCACGCCCAGCACCGCGCACGGCAAGGCCAAACAGGCGCTGTAATCAGCGCTCGGCGTCATTGCCGGAGCCATCTTGGGCCGCCCTGAGCATGGCATCCTGCCGCACGACATCGTCGATCAGGCCGGCGCGCTCCAAATCGCGGGCGGCGTGATTGCGTGCAAGCAGGGCCTGATTGTCCGAGGCGTCGGCGGCGGACAACAAATAATGCGCCGCCGCCTCGGCCCAGCGGCCACGCCGTTCGGCCACTGCCCCGCGCAAGTCCCAGACCCCGCGCAAATTGGCAGGAAATGCATAGACGAAAAGCTGGCGCGCGATGCGATCCACGCCATCGACATACCCCTGACGCAACAAGGCATTGGCCTGGGCCAGCACCGACTTGGTCTCCGCATCGGTCATCGGCTCGCGCAGCGCCAATGCCAGCGTCAGCCATTCGAGCGCACGCGCACCGTGATGGACCTGGGTATTGATCTCGGCCTGCTGCAGATACCACGCACGCGCCGGCAGCGCCGAGGCCGTTGCGCCCACGCCTTCCCACCAGCCTGCCGCCAGCGCGACATCGCCGGCCGCGAGCGCCTGCTTACCCAGGCGATAGCGTAGCGTTTCGGTCATGCGCGGCAGCGCAAACGGCGCATCGCCCAACACCCGGGGTGCCAGCGTCCCCAGGCTATCGGCCAGCGCCTCCTGCGCCTGAATGCGCAACCGTTCATCGCCCCCCCGGTTTGCCAACCATGCCAACAAGGCCCGAGCCTCGTGCGGCGACCGCGTCAGCCGTGCCTTCGCCTGTGCCAGCCACACGGCATCCATGCCGACGAGCCATTGCTGGCGGTTGGCGGTCGCCTCCGCCAATGCGAAATAGGCCCGCCAGAGATCGAGCGCATTGCGGCCCCACACCGGCTCCACAGCCACCAGGTATTCCAAACTCTCCACCTTGAGCGCAACGTCATTCCTATCCTCGGCCAAACGACGCAGCCCCTGCCACGCCATCGCCGGTGTCGGCCCTTGAGCCTGGGCACGCAGCTGTTTTTCCACCTTTTCCGGCGGCACCCGTTCCAGCCGATATTGCGCCAATAGGCGCAGAGGGCTGTTCGCCGCCAGGGCATCGAGCAGTTCCAAGGCGGCTTTCGGCTGGCGCGCATCGAGTAGACGCAGCGCCGCCCACTCGGCCAACAGGCTCTGCCCCGGCTCATCGCGCAAAAAACGCAACATGACTGGATTGACCACCTCGGGGCTTTGCTCGATCTGTCCAATTGCGAGCCAGCTTTGCGCAATGCCCGCCTGCGCGCGGTGCCGGGCCGCTGGTGCCACGCCTTCGCGCCAAAGCACCTGCGCCCAATGTGCCCGAGCGACCAGCCAGTCTTGCCGCGCAGCGGCCTGGTCGGCCAAGGCCAGGTGATAACCGATCCAGGCCGCTGGCTCCGCCCGCCTGCGCGGGGGGGGCATGGCCAAATCCGGCCGTTGCCGGCTTTGACTCGCCGCCGACCAATACACATCGCGCCATGCCGAATCGGCCTGCTGGTCTTGCAAAGCGGTATGGGCGAGCTGCATCGCCAGGTCGGGCGCGCCGGCGGCAACCAGGCGCGCGGCCATGCCGGGGTCGTCCACCGCGTGCGCCGGCAAGGCCAAGCAGATCAAGACGAGAAAAGAGAATAGGGAACGCATGCGGGCCATTCTAATCGCAGGCCATAAAGCGCAAAAGTAAGAAAAAGGCCGCGCTTGGCGGCCTTGGCTTAAAGATGCGGCCCGATCTTCTGCCGCAGGAACTCGTGGAAGTGGACCATGCCGTCTTCCATCGGCGACTGGTACGGCCCGGCCTGACTAATGCCCTGTTCGTACAGGGCGCGGCGCCCGTTGTGCATGCCGTAGCAGATGTCGTCGTCCTCGACCGCGGTCTCGCGATAGGCCGCCTGCTCGGCCGCGACGAACTCGGGCTCGAACAGGGCGATGTCCTCGGGGTAGTAATACTCGACCACATTGAGGCAGGACTCGATGCCGGTCGGGATGATGTGCGACACCACCAGCGTGTGCGGATACCACTCGACCATGATGTTCGGGTAATAGGTCAGCCAGATCGCGCCGTGCGCCGGCGCCTTGCCTTGGTAATAGCGCTTCACCTGTTCGTGCCACTGGCCGTAGACCGGGCTGCCGGCGCGGGCCAAGTGGTTGTTCACGCCCACAGTCTGCACCGAGAACCACTCGCCGTATTCCCAGCGCAGGTCGTCGCAGTTGACGAAGTTGCCCAGGCCCGGGTGATAGGGCACGACGTGGTAGTCCTCGAGGTAAACCTCGATGAAGGTCTTCCAGTTGAAGTTGTACTGGGTGACCACCGTGTGGTGATAGACGTAGCCGGAGAAGTCGAGGTCGGCCGCGGTCGCCATGCCGGCCAGATCCATCCGCACGTCGCGCCGGCCGTTGAACAACAAGCCATGCCAGGACTGCAACGGGCTCTTGTTCAGGTGCAGGCAGGGATTGTTCGGGAAGTGCGGCGCGCCCTTGAGCTGGCCGTCCAGGCCGTAGGTCCAGCGATGGAACGGGCAGACGATGTTCTGCGCATTGCCGTGGCCCTTGAGCATCAGTGCCTGGCGATGGCGGCAGACGTTGGACAGCAGCTCGACCCCCCCGCCGTTGCGCACCAGCATCTTGCCACCGCCGTTCAGCCAGTCGAGCACCTGGTAGTCGCCCAGGCCTGGCACCATCAGCTCATGGCCGACATAGCCCGGCCCCTGCTGGAACAGCAGTTGCATCTCCAACGCGTAGATCTTCGGGTCGAAGTACCAATCCACGGACAGGGCCGGACTGGTATTCGTGAGAACAGAAGCGCTTGTCAGGTCGGACATGGCCCATTCCCAATCAGGAATTCGTTTATCTAAGGGGGAGGGGATTATGCCCCCCTCCCCCCCCCGGGGCAAGCCGATTCGGCGATGAATATCGCTGTTAAACCAAACCCCTAGCGCTGATCGGATTTGAAGGGCCCGGCGCCCATCGGCTAATATTCACGGTTTCCACCGCCCAACCATAGACGCCGATGAGCAAGCCCGGCAAGACCACTCCACCCAAGGACTTCGAAAGCGCCCTAGCCGAGTTGGAAGGCCTGGTCGAACGCATGGAGTCCGGCCAACTGCCGCTGGAAGATTCGCTTGCCGCCTACAAGCGCGGCGTCGAGCTCACCGCCTTCTGCCAGCAAAAACTCAGCGCGGCCGAACAACAAGTGAAAATGCTCGAAGGCGGCAATCTGAAAGACTTCCAGCCAGAGAGCGGCAACGATGACTAGCTTCGCCGCCTGGGCCAAGCACGCCCAGGAACGCACCGAGGCGGCACTGGCCCGTTACCTGCCTGCTTCGACCATTGCACCCGAGCGGCTGCACGAGGCCATGCGCTATGTCAGCCTGGGCGGTGGCAAGCGCATCCGGCCCATGCTCGCCTTTGCCGCCGGCGAAGCCGTCGGTAGCCGCACCGAGGGGGTCGAACCCGCCGCCTGCGCAGTCGAGCTGATCCACGTCTACTCGCTCACCCACGACGACATGCCGTGCATGGACGACGACGATCTGCGCCGGGGCAAACCGACCTGTCATGTCCATTACGACCAAGCCACCGCCCTATTGGTCGGCGATGCGCTGCAAAGCCTGGCCTTCGAGATTCTCGCCGCGCCCGGCAGCCATCCCGATCCGGCCGCGCAGGTCGAGATGCTGCACCTGCTGGCCCAGGCCACCGGCTCGCGCGGCATGTGCGGCGGCCAGGCGGTCGATCTGGCCAGCACCGGCCAGCGACTGGAATTGGCCGAGCTGGAGTTCATGCACATCCACAAGACCGGCGCCCTGATCCGCGCTGCAGTTTTACTCGGCGCCTTGACCGGCGGCCAGCTGGAACCAAGCGCCCGCGCCAAGCTCGAACACTATGCCAAGTGCATCGGCCTCGCCTTCCAGGTGATGGACGACGTGCTCGATGCCGAGGCCAGCACCGCCACCCTGGGCAAGACCGCGGGCAAGGACGCGGCCCAGGGCAAGGCCACCTACCTCACTCTGATGCCGGCCAAGGACGCCCGCGCCTACGCCCGGGAACTGGTCGACGACGCCGTCGCCGCGGCCGACCATTTCGGCCCGCGCGGCCAGCGCCTGGCCGACATCGCCCGCTTCATCGTTGAGAGATCGTATTGAGCCTACTCGAACACATCGATTCGCCGGCCGACCTGAAGGCCCTATCGCGCGCCGAGCTGAAGGAACTGGCCGGCGAGGTCCGCGCCTTTATGATCGACTCGGTGTCCAAGACCGGCGGCCACCTCGCCTCCAACCTGGGCGTGGTCGAGCTGACCCTCGCCTTGCACACGGTCTACGACACGCCGAACGACCGCATCGTATGGGACGTCGGCCACCAGACCTATGTCCACAAGATCCTGACCGGCCGGCGCGCGCGCATGGGGACGTTGCGCCAGACCGACGGCCTATGCGGTTTCACCAAGCGCGAGGAGAGCGAATACGACGCCTTCATCGCCGGCCATTCCAGCACCTCGATCTCGGCCGCGTTGGGCATGGCCGCCGCCGCCAAACTCAAGGGCGAAGACCGCCGCTGCGTCGCGGTGATCGGCGACGGCGCGATGAGCGCCGGCATGGCCTTCGAGGCCCTGAACAACGCCGGCGCGATGGACGCCAACCTGCTGGTCATCCTGAACGACAACGAGATGTCGATCTCGCCCAACGTCGGCGCGCTGTCGTCCTACCTTACCCGCCTGCTGTCCGGCCGGGTCTACAACAGCATGCGCCGCCAGGGCGAGAAACTGCTGGCCGGCCTGCCGGCCATCCACGAACTGGCCAAAAAGGCCGAGGAACACATGAAGGGCATGGTCATGCCCGGCACGCTGTTCGAGGAATTCGGCTTCAACTACCTGGGCCCGATCGACGGCCATAACCTCGACACCCTGACCGCGACGCTGTCCAACCTCAGGCAACTGACCGGGCCGCAGTTCCTGCATGTGGTCACCCAGAAGGGCAAGGGCTATCAGCCGGCCGAGGCCAATCCGCTCGGCTATCACGGCGTCGGCAAGTTCGACCCCGACCTCGGCATCAGCACCAAGGCCGGCGGCCAGCCAAGCTACACCCAGATCTTCGGCGACTGGCTGGTGGACATGGCTGCCGCCGACCCCAAGCTGGTCGGCATCACCCCGGCCATGTGCGAGGGCTCCGGGCTGACCCGCTTCGCCGAGCAATTCCCCGAGCGCTATTTCGATGTCGGCATCGCCGAACAGCACGCGCTGACCTATGCCGCCGGCCTGGCCTGCGAGGGCCTGAAGCCGGTGGTGGCGATCTACTCCACCTTCCTGCAACGCGCCTACGACCAACTCATCCACGACATCGCCTTGCAGAACCTGCCGGTACTGCTGGCCATCGACCGCGCCGGCCTGGTCGGCGCCGACGGCCCGACCCATGCCGGGGCCTTCGACCTGTCCTTCCTGCGCTGCGTGCCGAACCTGCTGATCGCCGCCCCGTCGGACGAGGCCGAGTGCCGCCGACTGCTGAGCACGGCCTATCGCCACGACGGCCCCAGCGCCGTGCGTTACCCCCGAGGCACCGGCCCGGGCGCCAAGCTCGCCGGTGACCTCGACGGCCTGCCCATCGGCAAGGGCACACTCCGGCGCGAGGGCAGTAAGATCGCGATCCTCGCCTTCGGCGCGCCGGTTGCTGCCGCCCTGGCCGCGGCGGACCAGTTGGATGCCACCGTGGCCGACATGCGCTTCGTCAAACCGCTCGACCGCGATCTGATCCAGACCCTGGCCCAAACCCACGAGCTCTTGGTCACCGTGGAAGAAAACGCCGTGGCCGGCGGCGCCGGCGAGGCCGTGGCCGAGGCGCTGGCCGAGATGGGCCTGAGCAAGCCGATCCTGCACCTCGGCCTGCCCGACCGCTTTGTCGAGCAAGGCGAGCCGGCTGTGCTGCTAGCCCGGGTGGGGCTCGATGCCAGCGGGATTGAAACCGCCATTAAAAAGACATTAGCCGACTAGTTTACTCAACTATTACGCTGGCTTATACTTGGGCCACTGATTTCAAGGATTCTTGCCATGAGCACTTGTGACGCCGTTTGCAATAGCGCGGCCCCCTGCCCGACCAAGGAAACCATCGCCGACGTCCAGAACTACCCGGACTCGCGCAAGCTCGCCATCGACAAGGTCGGCATCAAGTCCATCCGCCACCCCGTGCGCGTGGCCGACAAGAACGGCGGCGTCCAGCACACCATCGCCAGTTTCAATATGTACGTGTACCTGCCGCACCACTTCAAGGGCACGCACATGTCGCGCTTCGTCGAGATCCTGAACAGCTACGAACGCGAAATCTCGGTCGAGAACTTCGAGGACATGCTGCGCCAGATCGTGAAACGGCTGGAGGCCGAGTCCGGCCACGTCGAGATGAACTTCCCCTACTTCATCAACAAGAAGGCCCCGGTGTCCGGGGTCGAGAGCCTGATCGACTACGACGTCACCTTCATCGGCGAGATCAAGGACGGCAGCTACATCCAGACCACCAAGGTCGTGGTGCCGGTGACCAGCCTGTGCCCCTGCTCGAAGAAGATTTCCGAGTACGGCGCGCACAACCAGCGCTCGCACATCACCATCGCTGCCCGCACCAACACCTTCGTCTGGATCGAGGACATCGTGCGCATGGCCGAGGACAACGCCTCGTGCGAACTGTACGGCCTGCTCAAGCGGCCGGACGAGAAATACGTCACCGAGCGGGCCTATGACAATCCGAAATTCGTCGAGGACATCGTACGCGACGTCGCCGCCACCTTGAACGCGGACGAGCGGATCGACGCCTATGTCGTCGAGTCGGAAAACTTCGAATCCATTCACAATCATTCGGCCTACGCGCTCATTGAGCGCGACAAGCGCAGCGCAGCCTAGCCACAAAATCAGCTAAACCACACGCAACGGATTACGGTGTAGGCTAATGCCTGAACCGCATTTGCCTACACCGACACCATGAAACCCGTCGCCATCTTCCGCCACACCGAGAGCGAAGGCCCCGGCCACATCGCCACCTTCCTCGGCCAGCAGCATATCCCCTACACCCTGATCCGCATCGATGCCGGCGATAGCGTGCCCACCTCGCCCGAGGCCTATGCCGGACTGGTCTTCATGGGCGGGCCGATGAGCGTCAACGACGAGCTGCCGTGGATTCCGCACAGCCTGAACCTGATCCGCCAGGCAGTCGACCTGGACATCCCGCTGCTCGGCCATTGCCTCGGCGGCCAACTGATGGCCAAGGCCCTGGGTGGCGTCGTGTCGCGCAACCGGGTCAAGGAGATCGGCTGGGGCGCGGTGCAGGTGCTCGACAACGCTGAGGCCCACACCTGGTTCGGCGACGTCACCGGTTTCGAATCCTTCCACTGGCACGGCGAGACCTTCACTATTCCCGACGGCGCGGTACGCATCCTGGAGAGCCCCTATTGCGCCAATCAGGCCTATGCATTGGGCAAGCACCTCGGCATGCAGTGCCACGTCGAGATGACCGAGGCGATGATCCGCACCTGGTGCGCCAACGGGGCGGACGAGATCGCCCGGTCCGACAGCCCGGCGGTACAACAGCCGCAGACCATCCTCGACCTGATGCCGCGCCACCTCGGGCAACTGACCCAAGCCGCCGACCGGCTCTACAGCCGCTGGATTCGAGGCCTGCATGGCTGACCAGCCGATCGACCTGCCGCACCTGCGCACACTGATCGGCCTGCGGGTGCGCTATCTCGGCGACGACTGCACCGTGGTCGAGGTCCTGGACGAACCGCCCACCCTGGTGCTCGAAGCCGCCAACCATCCGACCATCCACGCCGACGCGCACGGCCGCGCGACCAAGTTCGGCCGCGGCAATCATCTGGTGCGCGTGCTGAGCACCGACCGTCTGTCCCTCGGCAACGAATTGCTCTTGATGGAGTTGATCGACTGAAGGTTTTTGTTCAGTATCGGGGCTTCTCGCCCGAGCGGGCCGCGAACACCCAGTAACAGGAGGCGACGATGTCCAGCCATAGCCGGCCCAACACCGATCCCATGGCGCACGCCGGCGCCGCCGAGGTCACTTTGAACGCGCTGCCCAGCGCGGTGCTGCGCTTCAGCCTGGACGGCCAACCCAGCCTGCTCAACCCCGCCGCCGAACGCATGCTCGGCATCGGCCATCGTGATGCCCGCGCCCGGCCGTTGGCCGACATCCTGCAGCTCGTCGGCCGCAAAGACCACGCACCGCTGCTGCCTGCCCTGCTGCACGACCTAAGCCAAGGTAATCTGGCCAGCCTGGGCGATCAGGCCTGTTTGATTACGCAAGAAGGCCTGGAACTGGAAGTGGAAGGCCAGGCCGCGCCCATCCTCGCTGCCGACGGCCGTGCCGTCGAAGGCGTGCTGGTCATGCGCGACGTGACCGAGGCGCGCGAGCAACAGCGCAAACAGGCCTGGCTGGCCGAGCACGACGCCCTCACCGGCGCGATGAATCGCCAGGCCTTCGAAGACCGCCTGGCCCGTGTCATCAACAGCAAGCGTGCCAGCGAGTACCCGATGACCCTGCTCGTAATCGGCATCGACAGCTACGATGCGGTGCGCAGCCACGAAGGCCCGTCGGCCGGCAACGAACTGCTGATCCAGATCGTGCGTCTGCTGCAGAACCGCCTGCGCGACAGCGACTCGATCGGCCGGCTCGACGAGGCGCAGCTGGGCATCACCCTCGCCGCCTGCCCGGACGACGTCGCCGAACGCATCGCGCGCACGCTGTACGAAAGCCTGGGCCAACACGCGCTACACTCGGGCAAGGCCGAATATCCAGCCGGCATCAGCATGGGCGTGGTCCATATCCCGCCCAACTGGGAAACCCTCGACCGCGTGATGAGCGCCGGCCAAGCTGCCTGTGCCCAATCGCGGACCAAGCGCGATATCGCGATCCACGCCAACTGACCAGCGACGTATGCGCGTCATTGCAGGCGACATCGGCGGCACCAACACCCGGCTCGCGTTCTGCGAGGTCGACGGCAACACCGTGCATCTGCTGCACCGCGAGCGCTATCTCAATGCCGCGGCCACCGGCCTGGAAGCCCATCTACAAGCCTTTCTTGCCCACCTGCCCGCGCCGGAGGCCGCCTGCTTCGCCGTGGCCGGCCCGACCGACGGCCGCCACGCGCACCTGACCAACCTCGCCTGGACGATCGACGCCGAGCGCATCGCGGCCCGGCTCAAGCTGCCGCATGTCAAACTCGTCAACGACTTCCTCGCCGTCGGTCATGGCCTCGACGCCGTCGACGACCAGCACCGCGCCGTCTTGCAAAGCGGGCACCTCATCGAAGAGGCAGCACGCGCCGTGCTCGGCGCCGGCACCGGCTTAGGGGTATCGATCTGCGTGTGGAACGGCCGACGCCACGTGCCGCTGCCATCGGAAGGCGGCCATATCGGCTTCGCGCCGATGGACGACGAGCAGATCAGACTGCTCAATTTCCTGCGCGCCGAATACAAGCGCGCCTCGGCCGAACGCATCCTATCCGGCCCCGGCATCGTCGCGCTCTATCGTTTCCGCCTGCACGAATCCGGCCGAGAACACGAACCGGACAGCCTGCTGCACGACACGCTGCCCGCCGCCGCCATCGCCCAAGCCGCGCTGAACCAAAGCGAAGCGCAAGCCGTCGAGGCTATGCGCCTGTTCTGCCGCATCTACGGCCAGACCGCCGGCGACCTCGCCCTGCTCGCCCAGGCCCGAGGCGGCATCTACCTCGCCGGCGGCATCGCACCGAAGATCCTCCCCCTGCTCAAGCACCCGGAGTTCATGGACGGCTTCCACAACAAGGGCCGCTTCGCCGAATGGACCCGCAACGTGCCGGTTGGCGTGGTGCTGGACGAGGATGTGGGTTTGAAGGGGGCGGCGCTAGCCGGCGCCGCCCTGGCTTGAGCTTCGACCGCCGCCGTCGCTACTGAAGCGCCGTGCCGGCCGGGCAGAAGGTGATGGTGTAGTTCGTTGCGTTATACGCTGCCGCGGCCCCTGTGCCATCGACATAGCAATTGAAGGTCGAGGTCGCGTCGTCGAACTGGTAGGCATAGGCCGAGGGGCAGGCCTGCTTGAGGAAGCCGATCTTGCCCTTGACGTCCGGCCCCGCACCGCTGCCGTCCCAAGCGGTATTGCTATTGGTGCCGGAACCGTTGTAGGTACAGGCGGCAGCCATGCCCGATACGACGCCGGCAATCTTTTGCCAGGTAGAGCAACCACAACAGACGCTATTGGTGTAATCGGACTTTGGCTTGACGCAGTTGTCGGTCGGGCCGTTGCAGCTATAGAGATTGGCATAGCTCAGCGACACCGTCTTATGCGCTTTCTTCACCTTCTTGCCGACCTTCACCGCCACCGCTCCCGGCGCGGTTTGCGTGAGCAGCGTGTTGCAGTGCAGGAAACCGTCGTCGCCCGAGGTGACCAGCGCGCAGATATCGACCGGCGTGCTGTAGCCCAGCTTCTTGCCGCAGGTGTAAGGCCCCGCCTTGCCGTTGGCCCCCGCCGCCGAGAATAGGCCGCTGCGTTTGGCTGCGGCGAGTTGCGACAGCAGGTCGAGCGACAGGCCGCAAGATCGCTGGCCGGCGCAATCGGCATCGCTCGCACAGTAGTTGAGCTTGCTCACATCGATATTACCTTTCCCATCGCGCTGGGCGGCGGTGATCTTGGGCGCTGTCACGCCGACAAAGTACTTTGCCTTGGCCTGCGGGACCCCTTGGGCGCCCGTCAGGTGCGCGGCGAGATTCCAGTCGCACACCGGCTGGCCGGATGCCGCGGTCTTATTGGCGGAACCGGGCGCCCCGCACCAGTAGTAACCGACCGTGCTGCCTTTCTGCGTCGGATCGGGCGTCTGGCCGGCGGTCGGCGCCATGCTCATCGGCACGTGCGCGCCGTTGATGATGCTGATGTCGTAGTAATCCATGGCCTGCGCCTGCAAGGTGAACTCGGCGATAGTCGCGCCGTTGCCGGTGCCGTTGGTGTAGCCGCAACCCAGCGCATTCTTGTCGTCGTTGCAGTTGCCCACCGCGCACTGGGTGGGGTTGCCGGCGGCGTCCTGGCAGCCCAGGCGCGCCGAGGCGCCGCCGCTGAAGACGACGGCGTTTTCCCGATAGATCGGGATCGTCACCGAACCGCTCGTCGGGCTGGAACTGGACGCAGCGGCCAGCATGTACTGCTGCAAGCGATTGCCATTGGCCGGCATGGCCGGGTCCGCCGGATTGTAGAAGCAATACGCTTGGCTGCTGTTCACATAGCGGCAACTGGTGCCATAGGGGCACGTGACATTCTTGCCGGCGGGAGCGCCCGCGCACAGATTGCCGCTGGCCTTGGCGTTGCCATGCTCGCCGGCCCCCGGCTTGGGCCCGACGGTTCCCGATACCAGGCCGTACCACACCGGCTGGCTGCATTTGTTGACGAAGGTCAGGGTCCGGCTGCCGACCTGAGTGCCGGTCGGGGCCGATGCCGGAGCCGGCGGGTAAACCAACAACTCGCCCACCGTGCTTTTGCCCACCGTCGTCGACGGGAAGGTCAGTTGATATGCCGTGCCCGGGCCGCTCGGTGCCACCAGGGTAACGCCCTGGCACGTCGTCTGCCGGTCATCGATGAAGTTGTTATAGAAGCTGACATTGCACGAGACCTGCGCCGTGCCGCTGCCGGTGGCGAAGCCCAAGGTCATCGCCCCATTCTGGTTCAGCGGGCCGGGCAATACGACCTGCTGATTGGAAACCGTACCGCATGTCCCGCTTGCGCACGATACCGCCGCCCCGCCGCCGGCAAAGCCGATATCGACGATCCGGTTCGGCGCAATGGGCGGCACCACGCCCTGGCTCGCCGAGAAGGCCAAGGTATTGCCGGAGGAAGCGGCCGGCTTACACGTACTGCTAGCCGGCAGATAGTTGGAGTTCGCGTCGAAGTTCGCGGTACAGGCCAGCTTGCCGCCGACGCTGAACTGCACCTGGCCATTGGCGGTAACCGCGCAGTTGACCGAACTCGACGAATCGATCGTCTGCGTCACATTGTTCGGGCACGCCACCGCCACCGGCCAATCGGAATTATCCGCGTCGACGAAGGTCCACAAGACGCTGGGGTAAACCCCTTGGCTTGATGGGAACACCATGGTATTGCCGGAATACGAGGCCGGCTTGCAGGTGCTGGTAGCGGGCAGGTAATTCGAATTCTTGTCGAAGTTCGCGGTGCAGGCCACGTTGCCACCGACCTTGAACTTCAGCGCGCCGTTGGCCGGAATCGCGCAGCTGACTGGGCTCGACGAGCCAATCGTCCGAACCACGCCGTTCGGGCACATGACCGCGACGCCGCCGTTGCCCCAGTCCCCGGAATAGCCGTCGATGAGGGTCCATAACACGCCGGGGTAGACCCCTTGGTTGGCGGTCAGCGCCAGCGTCCCCGGCGCATAATTGCCGGAAACGCAGGTGCTCTTCTTCTTGTCGACCGCCCCGCCGACGGCAATGCGCGCCATGCACGACACCCCGGCCTGGTTGGTCAATGTCACGACATTACCCGCCTGCACCGTGCAGAACACCGGCTGGCTGTCGGTGATCGTTTCAATCTGGCCACCCGGGCATTTCACCTGCACCGGTAAATCGCTCGAATAGGCATCGGTGATGGTCAGATTCCCGGCCTGGCCCGGTGCGGCGAGAGCCAGCCCTGCGGCGAACAACATTGCACCCAGGCCAGCAATGTGGCCCTTCATCGGCATGAACATGACAACTCCCCTTAAAGAGACAGACCGGCTGCGTCGAATTGCGCCGCCTTGAACGACGAACAAACTTATAGTTATGTGATCGGCAATATACCCGCGCTCGCCCGGAATAGCTGCGCGAAATATTGCGCAATGAGCGCGGCGAGTCCCACGAGCGTCGGTATGCGGGTCGAGGTTCGGTGGAATGCCCCTTATGGTCGGCGCGCAAGCAACGCAGGGAACGGTGCGCTTGGTGTAAGTACTGCCGGCCCGGCTCCCATGCCCTGACCTAAGCTAAGAACAGATGATTGCCGCTACCCGCCAACGGCGAAATGAAGTCAGGCTTTATTAGCCTAAACCACCCCCGCCGCCGGCGCCGACGCATTGACTGCCTCGCCGGCACCGCCGGCATCGAGTTCACGCCGAATGTCTCGGCCGCAGGTATCGATCCAGGCGAACACCGCATCGATGGCCTCGGTGGCCGCGGCGAAATAGGCCTCGGCGCCCACCGTGACCGCACGCTCGGCCAAGAGCTTTTGCCGCACCATGCCCGTCAGCGCCGCGACCGCTTGCGCAGCAACCAGCGCCTGCCGGTCGCCGGCTACTTGCATGGCCTGTTTCTGTAGCGATTCGGCGCGGCTGGCCAAAAACATCAGGCGCACACGCGCGACCGGCGTGCAGCTGCCGCGCGCGGCCACGCCGCTGCCGACCGCACGCGCCTGGCCGAGATATTCGGCCAGCAGCGGCAAGCGGCTGGCATAGTTGCGCACGGCGTCGGCATCGACCAAGTCGGCTGCCGGCAATTCGATACGCGCCTCGCCCAAAGCAGTCAACCAATCCAGGGTGTGGGTGATCATCTGGCTGTGGCGAGCGATGCTCTGCTCAATGGACAGGCCTGGCAACTCATCGACCAGCGCCTTCCAACGGAAGTGGAACAAGCTTAGATCGTGCGGCGTGAAACAAGGGCGCGCCATAAGCAGCTCGGCCTGGGCGGTTTCCGCTAAGACGATCAGCTCGCGCTCGACCTCTTGCCGGCGCGCGCCCATGCGCCCCTCGAATTGTCGCTCGCCGGCCAGCCAACCGCTGCTCAGACCGCGATGCTGTTGCAAGGCGCGCAGCAATGCGAGCAGATGCCCGCAGCCTTCGAGCGCCTGGCGCGCAGTGGCTAGGCGCCTGCCGTCCCGGCGCATGGCGTTGCGATAGCGCATCGCGAAATACAGCAATACAGCCGCGGCGATTCCGATTGCGATAGCCATGATTTACCTCACTCGTAGCGGTAGGACTGGAGCAACTCGCCCAGTTGGTGCGACATCTGTTCCAAATAACGCGCCAGTTCCTGGTTGTCGTGCACCAGGGCTTCGTTGCGCTCGGCCAGGCTGGACACTTGTTCGACATCGGCCGCCAGACTCTGGCTGGCCCGGCTTTGCTCGGTGCTGGCATCGGCGATCTCCCTGACCGCGATTTGAGTTTGTGCGATCTGCTTGGCGATCTGCGCGAGCATGGCCAGCACCTGCTCGGCCTCGGCTTGGCCATGCGTCACCTCGCTGCCGGCCTGATCGATCGCGCCGAACACCGAGCCGACATCGCCTTGCAGGCCTTCGATCAAGCCTTGGATTTCGTCGGTGGCCGACTTGGTGTGTTCGGCCAACCGGCGCACCTCGTCGGCGACCACGGCGAAGCCACGACCGGCCTCGCCGGCGCGCGCCGCTTCGATGGCGGCGTTGAGCGCAAGCAGATTGGTCTGCGCCGCGATGGCGGCGATGGTCTCGACGATGCCGCCGATCTCGACCGAGCGCGCATTGAGTTGTTGCGCCATGCGGCTGGTCTTATCCATGCCGGCGCCAATCAAGCCCATGCGGCGGGCCAAGGTCTCGCCATTGCGACTGCCTTGATCCGCCGCCTGATTCGCCGCATCGGCCAGGCGGGCCGCCTCGACGGCATGATCGGAGGTGGCGGACAGGCTGACCGACAATTGCTCCAAGGTCGCCGCCGAGGCCAGCGTGACCTCGCGTTGCGCATGTACCCCGGCATTGCCGTGACCGGCATTGGCGCTGCTTTCGCTGGCGGAACTGGCCAGCTCGCGCACCGAACGCGCCAGATTGGCCAGCAGGCGAACATAGGCACGCGCCATCGTGTTCAGGCCTTCGACGACGGCGACGTCATTCGCACCGCTCGGCCGCAGCCGAGTCGTCAGGTCACCGGCTTCGACTGCGGCAGCAAACTGCAGCAACTCTTCGCGCGCCAGCCGCGCCCGCCGGCGCCGGCGCCATATCCACAGCAGGCTCAGGCCCGCCGGCGCGATGGCCCATGGCGTCCACGGCAGACCGGTGGCGACCAGGGCGCCAGCCAAGGCGGCCAACAGCAAGGGCAAGGCATCGCTCGCCACGTCGCGCCAACATGAAAACAGACGCAGGCTCGCCGCGTTCGCAGCGGTCTCGCCCAGTTCGGAAGGAATCGGAAGTGCAATCGCTTGGTTCATGCCTGGACCATGGCAAGTAGCGTGCCAGCCGCAAGACCCGCCGTGGCAATCGATATTGCCGCTTGCGCCGCTGCGCCCTGCACCAACACAAGGCGCGCGCATCCGAATGGTGCCAAGCCCTCCATGCCAAGCCATCGACACGGCACAAACAAAAACGCCCGGCAGGTGCCGGGCGAAACACCACCATCGCGGTGGTCAGGGAGGTAATCGGTTCAACCGACAATATACACGATATGTGTTTTTAATCAAGCGTACTGTACACTATTCGTTGAATGACCATCCCGGCCTGGGCTTATACGCTCCGCGTATGGATACTAAAAAAGAGGCTGGGCGCCGCATTAAACAGGCCCGCGAGGCCAAGGGCTACACACTTAAGGCCGTGTGCGACCAACTACCGGGGCTCACGGTCAGCCGGCTATCCAATTGGGAGACCGGACTACGCATGATCGGCGTCGACGAGGCCAAAAAGCTCGCGCCGGTTCTTGGCCTGTCCGCTGCCGACATCCTCACCGTGGAGCCAAGCGCCACCCGCCAGAACCCCGCCACCTATACCGCATATAGCGCCGAAGAGGTCCAACTCATCGCCTTCTTGCGGCGGCGCAAGCTGCGAGCGGACCGCGTTAAAAAGCTCATCGAAGATTTCGCGCACTTGCTCAAAGGCTGAACCCTAGCCACCGCAGGCTCGGCACAACAGGCGCCCGGCCGCGGACCCCGTTCATAGTGCGCTCACCTGAAATTGCCCGACCAGGGCCTGCATCTTGCCGGCGGTGAGCCGAACCCGCTCCACGTTGTCGTTCAAGGTCTGCACCGAGCGACGCAGCGCGTCGGAGACCTGGGCCACGGTGCGGGCATCGCGCCCCTGGGCGTCGCTGCTCTCGGCCACGGCTTGGATCAGGCCGAACAGGTTTCCGACGATGTCGTGAATGCCGCTGTTGTCCGAGGCGGCCTCCTCGGCCAGGCGCAACCCTTCCTCGACGCCCTGCATGCCGCCTTCCATGATGCTGACGGCGCCACGCGCCTCGCCCTGCACGCTTTCGATCATGTGCCGGATATCGGTGGTAGCGGCGGTGGTGCGCTCGGCCAGCCGGCGCACCTCGTCGGCCACCACGGCGAAACCGCGGCCCTGTTCGCCGGCGCGCGCCGCCTCGATGGCGGCGTTGAGCGCCAGCAGATTGGTCTGATCGGCGATCTCCTTGATCACATCGACGATGCCGGTGATCTCGTCGGTGCGCGCGTTGAGCGAATGGATGGTCTGGGCCGAGGCCTCGATGGTCTGGCGGATGCCCTGGGTCTTGCCGCGCACGAGTTGGAACTGGGCACGGGTGTTGTCGACCACCCGATCCATGGCCTGGCGCATCTCCTGCGCGGTGGCCGAGGCGCTCTGGATGCGCTGCATCTCCTCCTCCAGCGAGACCAGCATGCGCTCGACCGAGGCGATGGCCTCGTCCGAGGTGCGCAAGGCGGAGTGGTTGGCCGCCACCATGTGATCGTTGGTTTCGCGCACCTGATGCGAGGCCGCGATCACCTGGGCCACGATGCCGTCGAGGTTGTCGATGAAACTGTTGATCCAGCGGCCGAGGTCGCCGGTCTCGTCGGTGCGCAGCCGGTCGGGGGCCAGCCGCTGGCGCAGGTTACCGCCGCCTTCGGCGATGGTGCGGATAACGTCGGTCATTTCATCGAGCTGCCGGCTGACCTTGCGCGGGCCCAAGCGATAGAACAAGCCCAAGCCGGCGAGGACCAGCCCGCCGGTCACCGCCTGGGTGAGGAGGAAAGGCAAGCCGAGCAGGCCCAGGCCGAGATGGATGCCCCACAGGAACACGATGATGCTACCGAACAGGCGCATCAAGCGATAACTGATCGGCCGGCGGCGGTAGACCTCTTCCAGGTCGCCTTCGCACATCATGCCCCAAGTATCCGGCGAACCGGGTAGTTGCAGGGTGACGCCCTTGCCGATGACCGGGATGTGCCGGTAATCGGAGTAGCCGGGATAGGTGACGAACAGATTCTCGCCCTGGGCGATGGTCTCGCGTACGCCGGGGTGGAGCTGGCCGGTGGCGGGGTCGGTGAAACGCAGTTCCAATTCGGTGTGCTTGCTCACGCGCACCGTGCCGAAATCGGTGCGCACGCCGTCCTTCAGGTTGTCGCCCAGGCTGAAGGTGCGGTCTTCGAAGCGGGAGCGCGACAGCGCGGTGCCGGGCTGGATGCCGGGGTCGAAGCGCGACTGCACCATGAACAGGTAGTTGTCGCCCGACTCGCGATAGATGTGGCCGGCCTCGCGCTGGATCAAATCGCCGAGCACATCGTTGGGTACCCGCGCGCAGAGACAGCCGACGGCCTGGCCGTGGCGCACGATGGGCTGATAGAACATCAGCGTCACCTCGTCGTGGAAGCGCGAACTGGACGGCCCGATCTGCAACGTCAGCCCATCGGCGTAGGGGCCGTGCAGGAAGGCCGCGCGCAGTCCGGCCTGCACGGCGCCCGGCGCGAGATCGGTCCTGCCGACATGCGCCGCATGGGTCGAGGCCAGCACCTTGCCCTTGCCATCGATCGCGAACAGCTCGGAGACGTCCGGCATCTGCGCCTTTTTCGCCTGCAGATCATCGACGGCAAATTCGGGGAAAGCCGTGGCCAGCCGCTCGGCGAGACCGGCCAAGTGCTCCCATTGACCCTGGGCCCAGAGCGTGAGGATCTGCTTGCGGGTCTGGGCAATGCCCTCGAAGGTCTTCTCCACCGAGGCGTAATGGCCGCGATTGAGATAGCAGGACCAGGACATGGCGAATTTGCCGGTTTTGCCGAACCAGGGCAGCCAGCCGCGCTCGGCACGGCTCAGATTCATGAAGTCGCTTTTGAGTGTCATATTTCCCACGTGTTGGCATATTGATTAGAAGCCGAGGGGCTTCAGCAAAAGCCGTGCCATTCGCCAAGACCTTGATTCGCCGGACCATGGCGACGACCCGATGTGCAGGCGGCACCATGGCGGAGCGCACGCCTGTCGATGTGCGTGCTACCGGTGCGCCTTGAAACAAGCGACGGGAAGACCCTTGTGGAAAAGGGGCGTGGGCGACGGACTCAGCCGCCGGTCATGCTCATGAACCGCACCAGCTTCTGCGGCTGTTCGCGGAATTCGTGGCGCTCCGGCTTCTTGGCGACGGCGCCCAGAATCGTCTGCACGATCTCGTCGTCCGTCGCGCCGCTGCGCAGTAATGGCCGCAGCTCGAAGCGGTCTTCCTGACCCAGGCAGAGATGCAGCACGCCGTCGACGGTGAGCCGCACCCGGTTGCAGGTGGCGCAGAAGTGCTGGGAGATCGGGGTGATGAAGCCGACGGTGAAGCGGCCGTCGGCGGTGCCCAAGTAGCGGGCCGGACCGCCGCCGGGCAGCACGGTTTCGACCAGGCCGAAGCGCTGGCGAATCCGTTCCTTCACCGGCTGCAAATTCAAATAACGCACGTTGCGGCCGGTATCGCCCATCGGCATGTTCTCGATCAGGCGCAGGATGAAGCCTTGTTCCATGCACCAGGCGACCATGGCGTCGATCTCGTCGTCGTTGTCGCCGTCCAGCGCGACCATGTTGATCTTGATCGGCGCGAAGCCGGCGGCCTTGGCCGCCGCGATGCCGGCCATGATCTTGTCGTGCGCCGGCCGGCCGTTGATGCGTTCGATCCGCCCGGGCCGAAGCGAATCCAAGCTGACGTTGAGCCGGGTCACCCCGGCGGCCTTGAGCGCGGCGGCGTGCTTTTCCAGTTGGGTAGCGTTGGTCGACAGCGACAGGTCCTCGATGCCGGGCACGGCGGCGATGCGGCCGGCCAGCTCGCTCATGTTTTTGCGCAGCAGCGGCTCGCCACCGGTGAGACGCACGCGCTTCAAACCCAGGCGCGCAAAGATGCGGATCAGCCGCTCCATCTCGTCGAAGGAGAGCCAGTGGCCGGGTTCCTCGAAATCGGTGAAGCCCTCCGGGATGCAGTATTTGCAGCGCAGGTCGCAGCGGTCCGTCACCGAGATGCGGAGGTATTCGATGCGCCGGCCGAAGGGATCGATCAGTTCACTCATGTGCCTAGAAATTGAGCGTTATATCTGCCAGAATATAGCACTCCCTCATTCAAGACAATAATGTCACCTATTGCAATGAAGGCCTTCGGCATCGTCGGCTACAGCGGCAGCGGCAAGACCACGCTGATCGAGCGGCTTTTGCCCTGGTTCATGGCCCGCGGCCTCAAGGTGGCGGTGATCAAGCAAAGCCACCACGATTTCGAGTTGGACGTGGCCGGCAAGGACAGCTGGCGGCACCGCCAGGCCGGTGCCTACGAGGTGCTGATCAGCTCGCCCTATCGCTGGGCGGTGATGCACGAGCTGCGCGGCGCGCCGGAGCCGAGCCTGGACGAGCACATCGCTCGGCTGTCGCCCTGCGATCTGGTGCTGGTGGAGGGCTTCAAGCGGGCCGAACTGCCCAAGCTGGAGGTCTGGCGCAGCGCCAACGCCAAGCCCTGGCTGCACCCGGAAGACGGGCGCATCCTGGCCGTGGCCTCGGATGCGCCGCCCACACAAACACACTTAACCCTCTCCCACCGGGAGAGGGTGGCGCAGCCGGGTGAGGGAAATGGCGCCGAAGGGCGCCCCGCCGAGCGCTTTCCCTCACCCCTACCCCTCTCCCGGGGGGAGAGGGGATATGAATCGGGTGCGTCCCCCATCAACAAGCCGCGCCATATTGATTTGAACGATGTCGAAGCCATCGGCCGCTTCATCCTGGACACCCTGAACATCGAAGGAAACACGACATGCTGAGCGCAGACGAGGCCCGGGCGAAACTCCTGGACAATGCGAGGCCGGTGCTGGAGACCGAGGCCATCCCTGCCGACGCGGCCCTGGGCCGGGTGCTGGCCGAACCGCTGATCGCCGAGGTGACGGTGCCGCCGCTCGACAACAGCGCCATGGACGGCTACGCCCTGCGCCTGGCGGACTGGGCCGAGGACAAGTGGCTGCATGTGGCCCAGCGCATCCCAGCCGGCCAGCTCGGCCATCCGCTCACGCTCGGCACCGCCGCGCGCATCTTCACCGGCGCGCCCATCCCCGAAGGCGCCGACACTGTGGCGATGCAAGAGGACTGCGAAACCAAGGACGATCATGTCCGCATCCTTAAAGCCCCCAAGCCGGGCGGCAACATCCGCCGCGTCGGCGAAGACATTGCTCGCGGCCAAACCGTGTTGCACATCGGCGACCGGCTCAGCGCGGCCCAGCTCGGCGTCGCCGCCTCAGTCGGCGCGACCGAACTCACCGTGCATCGCCGGCTGAGGGTGGCGCTGTTCTTTACCGGCGACGAGATCGTGTTGCCCGGCCACCCGCTCAAGCCCGGCCAGATCTACAACTCCAACCGCACCACCTTGCTTGCCCTGCTGCAAGGCCTGGGCTGCGAGGTGCGGGACCTCGGCATCGTGGCCGACAACTTCGACGCCACGGTGAATGCACTGGAGCAGGCCGGCCGCCACGCCGACGTCGTGATCACCAGCGGCGGCGTCTCGGTCGGCGAGGAAGACCACGTCAAGGCGGCGGTGGAAACACTGGGCCACATCGAGATGTGGAAGGTGGCGATGAAGCCAGGCAAGCCCCTGGTCTACGGCCAGATCGGCGACAGCGATTTCCTCGGCCTGCCGGGCAATCCGGTCTCGGCCTTCGTCGTGTTCTGCCTGTTTGTCCGCCCCTTCCTGCTGGCGCGCATGGGCGCGACGAACACCCAGGCGCTCAGCTTCACCGTACCGGCGGCATTCGACTGGAAAAAACCAGGCCAGCGCCGCGAATTTCTGCGCGCCAAGATCGAGAACGGCCGCGCCGTGCTCTACCCCAACCAGAGCTCGGGCGTGCTGACCTCAGCCGCCTGGGCCGACGGCCTGGTCGACATCGACACCGGCCACACCGTGCACGAGGGTGACAGCGTGCGCTTCTGGCCGCTTGCGGAGTTGCTGAAATGACCAAAGTGACCCTGCTCTACTTCGCCCGCCTGCGCGAACAATTCGGCACCGGCTCGGAGGCCGCCACGCTGCCGGCCGAGGTGAAAACCCTGAATGATCTGCTCGCCTGGCTGCGCGCCCGTGGCGGCAACTGGGCGACCGAACTGGCCGAGGGCCGCACCTACCGCCTGGCGGTGAACCAGGACATGGCCGACCTTGAAGCCGTGTTGAACGACGGCGACGAGGTGGCGATCTTTCCGCCGGTGACGGGGGGCTGATGACTACACCCGTAGGGTGCACTTTGTGCACCCTTCATAAGGCATCGCCATTACATGGTGCGCGCAGCGTTTATCCTCACGCAGCGGAGGCACCCTACATGGGACTTATCGTGCGATGAAGATTTCCGTTCAAACCGCCCCCTTCGACCTCAATGCCGAGGTCGCCGCGCTCTATGCCGCCAACCCCAAGGTCGGCGCGGTGGCGACATTCCTTGGCCTGGTGCGCGACGTGAATGAGGGCGACGGCGTCGCCACGCTGACGCTAGAGCACTATCCGGGCATGACCGAGAAGGCCTTAGCGAAGATCGTCGACGAGGCGCAAGGCCGTTGGGACATCCTCGACTGCACGGTGATCCACCGCGTCGGCGAATTGAAACCGACCGAACCGATCGTGCTGGTCGCGGTGGCCTCGAGCCATCGGCAAGACGCCTTTGCCGCCTGCGCGTTCATCATGGACTACCTGAAGACCCAGGCGCCGTTTTGGAAGAAAGAGGTTACGCCGCAAGGCGAGCGTTGGGTGGAAGCGCGTGAGTCCGATGACGCGGCCGCCGCGCGCTGGCAAAGCCAAAACTAGCGCGGCACCGGGCACCAACCACCCTTGATCCAGGGGCCGATATCCTCTGCGGGCAAGGGCCGACAGATATGGAAGCCTTGGCCGAAATTACAGCCCAGGATCTCCAATAGATCGTAGGCATCCTTCGACTCGACGCCCTCGGCCACCACCTCGCGCCCCATGTTGTGGGCGAGGTCGATGATCGCACGCACGATGACCGCATCGTTGTCGTCGGTGGTCATGTCCATCACGAAGGACTTGTCGATCTTGATCTTGTTCGCCGGCAGTTGTTTGAGATAGGCCAGCGAGGAATAGCCGGTGCCGAAATCGTCGATGGAGAACTGCACACCCAACGCGCTGAGCTCGGAGATGATCTCGTAGGCCCGCACCGGGTCCTCCATCAGGCTACTCTCGGTGATCTCCAAGGTCAGACGGGAAGGTGGCGTATTGGTCTGCAGCAGGGTCTTCTGCACCATATCGACGAAGTCGCCGTCCCAGAAACTCTTGGTCGAGATATTCACCGCCATCTCGATGTCGACGCCTTCGTTGCGCCACGCCTCGGCCTGGCACAAGGCGACATTCAGCACATACGTGGTCAACGGCCGGATCAGCCCGGTCTCCTCGGCCAAGGGGATGAACTCTTCCGGCGACACCATGCCATGGCCCGGCCGGTTCCAGCGCACCAGCGCCTCGACTGAGATGATCTGGCCGGTGGGGATGTCGATCTTGGGCTGATAGTGCAGCACCATCTCGCCATTCTTGATCGCATCGCGCATATGCGCGCCCATGGTCAGGCGGCTCAGCGTATAGGTGTCCTGCTTGGGATCGTAGACGGCATAACCGCTGTTGCTGCGCTTGGCGACATACATGGCCACGTCGGCCCGCTGCAACAGACTCTCGGCATCGCTGCCATGGTCGGGATACACCGCGATGCCGATGCTGATGCCGACGACCAGATTATGGCCGTCCGCATGGAATGCCGGCTCCATCTCGGGAATGATGCGTTTGCACAATGCGACCGCCGCATCCTGCCCCATGTCTGGCAGCACGGCGACAAACTCGTCGCCACCCTGGCGTGCGATGGCATCTTTTTCCCCTAAGGTGGCACGCAAGCGTTCGGCCATCTGCTTCAACACCAAGTCGCCGATGTGATGGCCGAGGGTATCGTTGATCTCCTTGAAGCGGTCGACGTCCATGACCAGCACGGCGACTTGCTGGCCAGAACCACACGCCTGCTGCACCGCCTTGCGGATGTGATCGCGGATCGACACCCGGTTCGGCAGATCGGTCAGATCGTCATGCAGGGCGCGGTGCCGCTCCAATGCCGCGATGCGCTTGATCTCGGCCACGGTCGAGGCGCTCTTGCGCAGCACGATCAACACGAAGGCACCGCCACCGGCCAAGATCATCGAGAGCAGTAGATCGGTACCGGAGGTCGGCCTGAGCAATAAGATGGCCGCAAAGGCCACATAACCCGCGATAAAGCCGGCCACCATCAAGGCCAGGAAGGCCCAGGTACGCCCAGGCTGAGCGACCTGATCGGTGCGAATCTCGTTGGCAAGCGGCAGGGCGAAGGCCAGGCAAACGCCGCCGACCGCGACCAAACCAACAGAGAGAATATCGAAGATCATGAATAGAAACGGGGAACGGCTAGCCGATCAGTCGAGGTACCGCATACCTGCTAACGCTGGAACTTGTACCTGACATGAAAAAACCATTCGGCGCGCATCCCAAGACGGGGTGATCGATTATCACGTTGGTTATAACCCTCGGTCAATTGGCCTAGTATAAACAGCTTAACCCCATCGTCAGCCGGGTGATGGCCACCTTAACAACTCAAGGCCAACAACAGGGCATTCCCTAAGACGAAAGTCAGCACGGCATAGCCGGCAAAACCGGTGAAACGGACACGCCGTCCCCTGCGCCGCAGGCTGAGGACATTCCACAGTTCGCCGATAGCGGACAATACGCTGACCGCGAAGAAAGGCCCCACCAAGATTAAACCCAAGACCCGCCACTCGGTTTGCGATGCGCCACACAGGATGGGATCGACCAGCGAAAAGTTCTTCGCCACCTTGATGGCCAGCCAAAACAGATAACCGAAGGCACATAAGGCCAGCAAACTCCAGCCGAACAGCGCCCAGAAGTGGCGGTCGCCCAAGGCCTCCTTGACATCCCGCCACCAGCGACTCATTTCAGCCCCTTAGCCTAGACGCGCACGCTGCGCCTGCACCTTGTCCAGCGTCGCGACGAAGTCGGCCAGGCGCTTCTTCTCCTGCTCGACCACCGCGGCCGGGGCCTTGTCGACGAAACTGCTGTTGCCGAGCTTGGCTTGGGCCTTGGCGATCTCGCCGGCCAGACGGGCGATCTCCTTGTCCAGACGGGCGGTCTCGGCGGCGCGGTCGATCTCGACCTTGAGCATCAGCCGCCAGTCGCCCTCGATCGCGACCGGGGCGTCGCTGTCGGGTAGCGTGGCCACGGCCTGCACCTCGGACACCCGGGCGAGCAGCTGCATGTAGGGGGTGTAGACACCCACGCGCTCGGCATCGCCCTCGACGATCAGCGGCACCTTCTGCGCCGGCGAGAGATTCATCTCGCCGCGCAAGTTGCGGCAGGCATTGATCAGGGCCTTGAGCGTGGCCATCTCGGCCTTGGCCGCGGCATCGACCTTGCCCATGTTCGGCGCCGGATAGTCGGCGAGCATGATGCTCTGGCCCTGCCGGTTGGCCAGCGGCGCCACGGTCTGCCACAGCTCCTCGGTGATGAAGGGGATGATCGGGTGGGCCAGGCGCAGCACCACCTCGAGCACCCGCACCAGGGTGCGGCGGGTAGCGCGCTGGGCGGCTTCCGAGCCGTTGGCGATCTGGACCTTGGCCAGTTCCAGATACCAGTCGCAATACTCGTCCCAGACAAATTCGTAGATGGCGCGGGCGGCCAGATCGAAGCGGTACTGGTCGAAGCCTTCGCGCACGGCGGCCTCAGCCTCTTGCAGGCGGCCGACGATCCAGCGGTCGACGAAGCTGTATTCCAGCGGCAGCGCCTCGTCCTGGCCGACGTCCTGGCCTTCGCAGTTCATCAGCACGAAGCGGGTGGCGTTCCACAGCTTGTTGCAGAAGTTGCGGTAGCCCTCGCAGCGCTGCAGGTCGAACTTGATGTCGCGGCCGTGGGTGGCGAGGCTGGCGAAGGTGAAGCGCAGGGTATCGGTGCCGAAGCTGGGGATGCCCTCGGCGAATTCCTTCTTGGTGGTCTTGGCGATGCTCTCGGCCTGCTTGGGGTTCATCAGGCCGGTGGTGCGCTTGGCCACCAGGTCGTCCACGGTGATGCCGTCGATCAGGTCGATGGGGTCGAGCACGTTGCCCTTGGACTTGGACATCTTGTTGCCGTGCGCGTCTCTGACAAGCCCGGTGACGTAGACCTCGCGGAACGGCACCTTGCCGGTGAAATGCAGCGACATCATCACCATGCGGGCGACCCAGAAGAAGATGATGTCGAAGCCGGTGACCAGCACCGAGGTCGGCAGGTAGTGCTTGAGTTCCCAGCTGTCGTTCGGCCAGCCCAAGGTCGAGAACGGCCACAGGGCCGAGGAGAACCAGGTGTCGAGCACGTCGTTGTCCTGGCTCAGCTCGATCCCGTCGCCGGCCTGCTTCTGCGCGTCTTCCAGGGTGCGGGCAACGTAGACCTTGCCGTTCGCGTCGTACCAGGCCGGGATGCGATGGCCCCACCACAACTGGCGCGACACGCACCAGTCCTGGATGTTCTCCAGCCACTGGCGGTAGGTGGTGGTCCAGTTCTCCGGCACGAATCTGAGCTCGCCGCGGTCGACCACGGAGAGTGCCTGCTTGGCCAGGCCTTCCATGCTCATGAACCACTGGTCGGTGAGCATGGGCTCGATCACGGCATGGGTGCGGTCGCCGCGCGGGATCATCAGCTTGTGCGGCTTGGCCGAGACCAGCAGTCCCTTGGCCTGCAGCTCTTCCAGGATCCGCTTGCGCGCATCGTAGCGGTCCAGGCCCTGATATTCGGCCGGGGCGAAGTCGTTCATCTTGGCGTCCAGCGTGAGCACGCTGATCGCCGGCAGCTTGTGCCGCTGGCCGACCTGCCAGTCGTTGAAGTCGTGGGCTGGGGTGATCTTGACCACGCCGGTGCCGAATTCGCGATCGACATAGTCGTCGGCGATGATGGGGATGCTGCGCTCGGCGATGGGCAGGCGCACGCTCTTGCCGACCAGGTGTTTATAGCGCTCGTCCTCGGGGTTCACCGCGACGGCGGTGTCGCCGAGCAGGGTCTCCGGCCGGGTGGTGGCGACGGTGAGCAGGCCCGAGCCGTCCTCCAGCGGATAGCTGATCTCCCAGATGAAGCCGTCTTCCTCTTCGCTGACCACTTCCAGGTCGGACACCGCGGTCTGCAGCACCGGGTCCCAGTTGACCAGGCGCTTGCCGCGATAGATCAGGCCTTCTTCGTAGAGCTTGACGAAGACCTCGCTGACGGCGTGGGACAGGCCCTCGTCCATGGTGAAGCGCTCGCGCGACCAATCGGGCGAGGTGCCCAGGCGGCGCATCTGGCGGGTGATGGTGGAGCCGGAGTGCTCCTTCCACTCCCACACTTTCTCGAGGAATTTCTCGCGGCCGAGGTCGTGGCGGGAAATCTTTTGCGCGTCGAGCTGGCGCTCGACCACGATCTGGGTGGCGATGCCGGCGTGGTCGGTGCCCGGCTGCCACAGGGTGTTGTCGCCCTGCATGCGGTGGTAGCGGGTCAGGGCGTCCATCAGGGTGTGTTGGAAGGCGTGGCCCATGTGCAGGGTGCCGGTGACGTTGGGCGGCGGCAGCATGATGCAGTAGAAGGGCTTGGCCTCCTGCCGGCCCATGCCGAACCAGCCGGCCTGCTCCCAGGTCTGGTACCAGCGTTTTTCGATCTCGTGGGGTTCGAAGCTCTTGGCGAGCTCGCGTTTCGTGAATTCCATGGCGCCCTTAGCGAAATGAAAGGCGCCGGCCAATGCCAGCGCCCGCAATCTTGTAAAAGGCTGAATTATAAGGGAAGCGGGAGAGGCGGCCTACTTGCCACGGCGGGCCAGCTCTTCTTGGACGATGCGGCGCACGGCCTCGTCCATTTCTTGCCGATGCCGGGCCAAAAGATCGGACAGACGGGCCTCGATGGCAGCCATGAGCTCCGGCGAGGGTTCGATTCCTGCCGCGCTGGCAACGGCCTGCCGTGCCGCGGGCTTGGCCGGGGCGGCCTCGACCACATCGGTCAAGCACGGGAAGTCGGCTGCCTCCGGCGCGGCCGGCGCATGCTCGACCAGCGCGTCCGGGCCGCGCTTGTCCAACAACTTGTCCATCTTGCCGTAGAGGGCGGAGATCTCGCCAAAAAAATCGCTGTTGTTCTGCTCGGCCATGGCTATTTGCGCTCGAGGTCTACCTTGTGCAAAGGATAGCCCCGCTCCTGATAGAAGCGGTAGCGTTCGCGCGCCTTTTCCCGATCCGCCGCGTCGCGCGTGACGATTTCGATCAAGCGTTCGAACCGGCTGAACGGCGGCGGCCAGCGGTCGTCCAGATTGATCAGCACATCGCGTGCGGCCATACCTTCGTCGCTGGCGCCGATCAGGATCGGCGTCTGCCCTGCCTGCGGGTGACCGCTGCGCACATGCGGGATGAAGGACAGTTGCGGCGCGGTCCACAGGCCGACATCCACCGCGTTCGCCAGCGCCTCGTCCGCCGTGAAGATCAAGGCGCGCTGGCCGGCCTGATAGGCCTTGGCCGCAACCTTGCGCGCCACCTCGGCCTTGCTGTCGGCGTTGAAATAGAAATCGACTCGGGTCATGCCGCCATCATACTGCACGCGCAGGCATGGCGCTTCACCCCCGCCAGTGGTTTAATTTGGCCGAACAGCAATCGAGGAACATCATGGCAGCCAGCGAAACGCCACTGGTCGAGGTCAAGGACCTGCACTTCGCCTACGGTCACCACCACGTGCTCAAGGGCATCAACCTCAGCATCCATCGCGGCCAGATCGTCGCCTTTCTCGGCGTCAGCGGCTGCGGCAAGAGCACCTTGCTGCGCGTGATCACCGGCCAGGAAAAGCCGCGCAAGGGCAGCGTCCACATCGACGGCCAGAACGTGCACGCGCTCGACACCGGCGAACTGTACGACCTGCGGCGCAAGATGGGCATGATGTTCCAGGTCAGCGGCCTGTTCACCGACCTGTCGGTCTACGACAACCTGGCCTTCCCGCTGCGCGAGCACACCGACCTGCCGGAAGCGATGATCCGCGATCTGGTGTTGATGAAGTTGCACGCGGTCGGCCTGCGCGGCGCCCATGGCCTGATGCCGGCCGAACTCTCGGGCGGTATGGAGCGACGCGTCGCCCTGGCCCGCGCCACCGTGCTCGACCCGATGCTGATCATGTACGACGAGCCCTTCGCCGGCCTCGACCCGATCTCGCTCAACGTCATCGCCAACAAGATTCGCAACCTGAACGACGCTCTGGGCGTCACCTCCATCGTGGTGACCTATGACGTGTCCGAATCGCTGAAGGTGGTCGACTACGTCTACTTCATCGACGGCGGCGTGGTGGTGGCCGAGGGCCCGGCCAAGGACATGCTGGCGTCGCGCGACCCCTTCGTTCATCAATTCATCCACGCCGAGGAGGACGGCCCGGTCGCCTTCCATATGCGGGCGCACCCGTTCGCCGTCGAGCTGGGGCTGCATCGGCATAAATAGCCTACCGGCCATGACACCTAGATGGCCTAAAAACATGACCATTCGGCCTAATGGCTATATCGAATGGCATATGTCCACTCTACTTCCTTATTGATGATAATGCAGAAGGCATCGGGCCTAGCACAGGCCTACGCCCCCACAACGTGTGGTAAAAGCCACATTAACAAGAAAGGAGGGCATTCCGCACATCGAACTGACAATCAAATCAACGCATCTTGATTAAGCACTCACAATAGGGAGATCGCATGAACATAACTATTCAGTGTCCCACTTTGGCACAACAGGACATATCCATATGCCGTAGAGGCGTTTTTGAGAATGAACAAGATACCAGGGAGAGATTTATGAACTTTAAGCATGCAAAGCTTTATTGGCGGAAGCTGTTTGTGCAATTAATGGCTCTGCCACTTCTACTTGGGATCGCGCTGCCTGCTCGCGCGGCACCAGCATCAGACCCGTGGGCTTTGTGGCTATATGGCGCCACCTCGGAACTGTATAACAGCTATCCCCTCCCTTCTGATGCAAGAAACTTTAATTGGGACATCATGCCATCTCCCGCGCTTAGCGCAAATTGGCATGAAGGAGGTGCGTGGTTGGGTTTCTGGGTGGTTACTGGCGGCTACTACGCCTTACAAGTTGCGAAATACGCCGGCACATCAGCACTCTGGTACACACGATATCCGATTGAAGATTCCACAAATACTGTAATTGGGTGGAGTGACATGTGGTATTGCACAACATCCAGCACACCAAGCTGCACAAGCGGGAGCTTGTTTGAAGTAACAGATTATTGGAGCGGAGGTTCGCGCTATTGGCGAACATATATCCCATAAAGAAGGGGATACCACACAGTGACTAATTTATTTCCGCAATTCAATTTTAGGGAGCAAATCATGCTGAAGTTTTTTTCCATATTGGGTTTTTCAATTACCGCACTGCTGCTGCCAGCGGTGTCTTCCGCAGCGAAAGTGGACACAAAGGATGTCTCTAACATCACCTTGTCATGCGGCCAATTCCCTGGGCATCCGGACTGGTGTATTCGCTTCCCAGACGGTACGCTCGACTTGTCCATTTCGGCGGAAGGTAATGAAACCGTAGATGCCGTAGGCGATGTCTATGTGATTGCCGTCCTTGGGGGAAAGTTTTACGCGTACAACACGACCACGACCGACCCGGCGTTGAGCTGGATCGAGGTTAAGCCAGGACAGATACCGGACACGCCAACCTTCACACGCGCCCCATTTGACGGCCCCACCATGAAACGTCAAATTTATTTTGGTAGCCATGCCAAGTTGAAGGGCCTGGGACTCTATGTAGGGGCAATCGCAAAGGGCAAGGCCATTTCCGTTGCAAATTTTAAGAAGGCATGGGACAGCCCGTAGCCCAATTGCCCTGACGCCACTAGACAGAGAGGCAATTTTTGTTGCCTCTCTGTATTTGAGGTCTGCGAAAAATAACCACCAAAGCCTTGCATTGCCTAAAACAACAAGCAAGGCGCACTGGGCGGCAAATAATGCCGATCAGGCAAAACTTGCCGCATCAGATCGGTCGGCATTTTTCAGATAATCCTGCACCGCTTTGCCGATATTCGGGTAGCCCCTTGAGGCAAGCGCATTACCATATTGCGCTATCAGATTCACGGGGTTAAAGCTGGGGGAGCCAAACCGAGTATCTTCGGTGAGGTATTTTCTGAATCCAGGCGGCCCACAGTTCATCAAATGAAGGCTGACGACTGTCGTGGCCCACATGGCATCCTTTTCCGCGCTGGATAGGTTTGAATTATCTATAAAGTTCGTCAGCTCACGCTTCATATCCTCAGGGAAGCCCGGTGGGAACCACATTTTCGGTTCCTTGCTCACCTGCACCTGTGGCTCACTGGTTTTGGACACCATCTGCGATGTCTGCATCGTCTGCGAAATACAAGCCTTAGAAGTTTGGCGCGTATTGCCGGCCAATGATTTGCTTACGTTCTCTTGCGCGGCCCTTAGATGATCCCAAAAAACCATGCTGCCCGTTTCCTGGGTAACCTTGGAACCGCTGGCTGAGTTTGCGAAATTTTTGTCAAAAAAGATCGAACCGATGTCCATGGAATCCTCCTGCTTGCCTTGGATTGGGGTAATCAAGACAAGCAAGCCGGATGCCAGATAACAGGTCTGAGTAGTGGAACGGCTAAGGCGTTAAACCCTACTAGGTTGCCCGACGCATCGCCTCCGCCACCGCCGCGCCGAGGCCGGCCGGCGATTGCGCCACGACGACACCGGCCTTCTCCAGCGCCGCGATCTTCTCGGCCGCCGTGCCCTTGCCGCCGGCGATGATCGCGCCGGCATGGCCCATGCGCTTGCCCTTGGGCGCGGTGAGGCCGGCGATGTAGGCCGCCACCGGCTTGTTGACATGGGCCTTGATGTATTCGGCCGCCGCCTCTTCCGCCGTGCCGCCGATCTCGCCGACCAGGATGATCGCCTCGGTCTGGGCATCGTGCTGGAACAGCGCCAGGCAGTCGATGAAATCGAGGCCCTTGATCGGATCGCCGCCGATGCCGACGCAGGTGGATTGACCCAGGCCGAGTTGCGTGGTCTGCCACACCGCCTCGTAGGTCAGGGTGCCCGAGCGGGAGACGATGCCGACCTTGCCCGGCTTATGGATGAAGCCGGGCATGATGCCGATCTTGCATTCGCCCGGCGTGATCAGGCCCGGGCAGTTGGGCCCGATCAGCTTGGCGCCGTTGGCCCGTAGCGCGGCCTTGACGTTGATCATGTCGCGCACCGGGATGCCCTCGGTGATGCAGGCGATCACTTCGATGCCGGCATCGGCCGCCTCCAGGATGCCGTCGGCAGCGAAGGCCGCCGGCACGTAGAGCATGCTGGCGTTGGCCCCAGTCGCACGCACGGCATCTTTCACGGTGTTGAACACCGGCAGGTTGAGATGGCTCTGGCCGCCCTTGCCGGGGGTGACACCGCCGACCATCTGCGTGCCATAAGCGATGGCCTGTTCGGAATGAAAGCTGCCCTGCTTGCCGGTGAAGCCCTGGCAGATGACTTTCGTATCTTTGTTGACGAGGATGCTCATTTGCTTCTCTCCACCCGTCATTCCCGCGTAGGCGGGAATCCAGGCAAATTAACTAGGTTCCCGCCTTCGCGGGAACGACGAATCAGTTTCTTGCTTCCTCTACGGCCCGCTGGGCCGCCTCGGTCAGGTCGTTGGCCGCGATGATGGCCAGGCCGGAATTGGCCAGTAGCTCACGGCCCTGGTCGGCATTGGTGCCTTCCAGGCGCACCACCACCGGCACCTTGACGCCCACCTCCTTCACCGCCTGGATGATGCCCTCGGCGATCAGGTCGCAGCGGACGATGCCGCCGAAGATGTTGATCAGCACCGCCTTGACGTTGGGGTCGGCCAGGATGATCTGGAAGGCGCGGGCCACCGTCTCGGCCGTGGCGCCGCCGCCGACGTCGAGGAAGTTGGCCGGCATGCCGCCGGACAGCTTGATCAGGTCCATGGTCGCCATGGCCAGGCCGGCGCCATTGACCATGCAGCCGATGTTGCCGGAAAGCGCAATGTAGTTGACGTTGTGGGCGAGGGCCTCGGCCTCCTTGGGGTCGATCTGCGACAGGTCGGCCTGCTCGGCCAGCGTCTTCTGCCGGTAGAGCGCGTTGTCGTCCAGCCCCATCTTGCAATCGAGCGGCAGCAGGCGGCCGTCCATGGTGACGATGAGCGGATTGATCTCCAGCAGCGCCAGATCCTTGTCGATGAAGATGCGGTAGAAGCCCTTGAGCATCTTGACGAAGGCGCCGATTTGCTCGCCGGATAGGCCTAAGCCGAAGGCCAGGTTGCGGCCCTGGTAGTCCATCAGGCCGGTGATGGGGTTCACCGTCTCACGCAGAATCTTCTCCGGCTCGCGGGTGGCGACCTCCTCGATCTCCATGCCGCCGGCGCTGGAGGCGACGATGCCGATGCGCTCGGCGGCGCGGTCGACGGTGATCGACAGATACAGCTCGCGCGCGATGGCCAGGGTCTCTTCGATCAACAGGGTGCCCACCGGCTGGCCGTCCGGCGCGTTCTGGTAGGTGACCAGGCGGCTGCCGAGCAAGGCCTTGGCCGTGGCACTGAGTTCGTCGACCGACTGACAGACCTTGACGCCGCCGGCCTTGCCGCGACCACCGGCGTGAATCTGGGCCTTGGCCACCCAGGCCGTGCCGCCCAATTGACTGGCCGCCGCGGTGCACTCGGCCGCCTCTTGAATCGTCACGCCATTCGGCGTGGCAATGCCGTAATCGCGCAACACCGCCTTGGCTT
>JAJZTS010000054.1 GCA_021848725.1 Pseudomonadota bacterium | reverse complement strand
AGAAGAAGATGGGGCGATGGATGGGAATCGAACCCACGACACCTGGAGCCACAATCCAGTGCTCTACCAACTGAGCTACCACCGCCACTAAAACTGGCCTGCCCGACAGGGATCGAACCTGTAACCCCCAGCTTAGAAGGCTGGTGCTCTATCCAATTGAGCTACGGGCAGATCTCCCGCGGGCTGGATGCAACAACACCCGGTTAACGCCTGGTCGGGGTGGAGGGATTCGAACCCCCGACATCCTGCTCCCAAAGCAGGCGCGCTACCGGGCTGCGCTACACCCCGAAACTGAGTTTCAGTGTAGGCACAGCGCCGAAAAGCCGGCGTCATGCCGAAACCGAGCCGCGAACTATACCGACCGATGCAGTAAAAATCAATGCGAGCCGCCCCCCGGCTCGGCTAAAATCGCACTCTTCGACCCTTCCGCCTACCAGCACTATGAGCGCGCGCATCCTCGACGGCAAGACCATCGCCTCCAACCTGCTTCAGGACATCAAACGCCAGGTCGATGCGCGCGTCGCCGCCGGCAAACCGGTGCCGGGCCTGGCCGTCATCCTGATCGGGGGCGACCCGGCCTCGAGCATCTACGTGCGCAACAAGCGCAAGGCCTGCGAAACGGCCGGTGTGCGTTCGATCTCCCACGACCTGCCGGCCTCGACCACGCAGGAAGAACTGATGGCGCTGATCGACCAGCTGAATGCGGACGAGACCGTCGATGGCATCCTGGTGCAGGCGCCGCTGCCAGCGCAGATCGACGACGAGGCCGTAGTCGAGCGGATCAGCGCCGGCAAGGATGTCGACGGCTTTCACCCCTACAACATCGGCCGCCTAGCGGTGCGCCTGCCGACCCTGCGTTCCTGCACGCCTTACGGTGTAATGAAACTCTTGGCGGCGACCGACGAGCCGCTGCGTGGCAAGCACGCCGTGGTGGTCGGCGCCTCCAACCACGTCGGCCGACCGATGGCCTTGGAGTTGCTGCTGGCCGGTTGCACGGTCACGGTCTGCCACAGCGCCACCCGCGACCTGGCTCATCACATCGGCCAGGCCGATATCGTGGTCGCCGCCGTCGGCCGACCGGAGATGGTCAAGGGCGCCTGGGTCAAGCCCGGCGCCATCGTGGTCGACATCGGCATCAACCGCCTGGACGACGGCCGCATCGTCGGCGATGTCGAGTTTGAAGCGGCCAAGGAAAAAGCAGGCTGGATCACCCCGGTGCCGGGCGGGGTCGGCCCGATGACGGTGGCCACCCTACTGCAAAATACCCTGGAAGCCGCCGCCGTTCACCACCCTTAAGCGGTAAACCAGCCCTTCAGCCGCGCCACATCGACATAGCCGACCTCGTCGGCGTCCAGCCGGCGATACGGTGCGCCCGGCTCGCCCAGATCGGACAAGACGGCCAGCGCGCCGCCGAAGTCGTGGTCCACCGTGTAGTCGTTCACCGTCACCACGGTCTTGAGCCCGGCGCCGCGCGAGGCGCGAATACCGTTCTCCGAGTCCTCGAAGGCCAGACACTGCTCGGGCGCCAAGCCCAGCTGCTGCATGGCCCAGACATAGATGTCCGGCGCCGGCTTCTTGGCCGGCACGATGTCGCCGGCGGCGATCACGGCGAACCAGTCGGCGCCGTCCTCGGCCAGGCTATGCTTGAGCAGGGCGGTGACGTTCTCCGGCGTCGTGGTGGTGGCCACACCGAGGGTCAAGCCGGCCTCACGCGCCTCTTGCAACAGGCGCTTCACCCCCGGCCGCAGCGGGATGCCGCCCTGGGCCAGCAATTCGGTGTAATGCCGGGTCTTGGCCTGATGCAATTCGGCGACCAGGTCGTCGAAATCGGCCGGCTTGTGATAATCGGGCCGGAAGCGCTCGACGTAGAACTTCATGCGCTCCTTGCCGCCAGTCACTGCCAGCAACCGGCCATACAGGGCGACATCCCAGTCCCAGTCCAGGCCAAATTCGCGAAAGGCCGCATTGAAGGCAGGGCGATGGCCATCCCGCTCGGTATCGGCCAAGGTGCCGTCGACATCGAATAACAAAGCTTTTAATTCAGTCATCGTCGTTAAACCATTTGTTCATTGCAAAGTCATTCAGGGGTAAAATTTCTTCCCCAACCACTCCCGCTAGAGGCCGCTCATGATCCGCCCCGAGCAAAATCCCGAATTCGACGCACTGTTCGACGGCATGTTGTATAGCCTGATGTCGTGGAAACAACTGGCCGAATTCTGGGCGCGCATCGACACGGCGGCAGGCTGGTATCTCTATGCCATCGGCGAGGACCGCCCGGAGGCCGCAGCCGACGCCGAACACGTCGGGACCTTCATCCGCGAGATCGATGCGCTACTGCACAAGGATCATCACGAAGACTATTGCGGCATCGTTTACACCGACGATTTCAACCGCCCCAAGATCGTCAAGATCTACGATCCCAATCACCTCGGCAGCTCCTGCGGCTCCGTCGGTTACCGCGTATTACCCGGCTGGGTCATGTCGCTCACCCCGCCCTCCGACCTCACCCCCAGCCATTTCGTTCCGCAGAACCGCCGCCGCTGGTGGCAGGGCTTCCTGGAGGCTATCCACCACGCTTAAGCACGTGGATCAGCGACGAAAAAAAAAGCGGCCGAGGCCGCTTTTTTTATTGGCCGTTTCGGATCAGGCCGCGGATTCCGGCGCGGTCGGCGCTGCCGTCTCGGCAGGCTGATCGGCCGTCTGTTCGGCCGGCGCGGCGGTTTCCGAAGCCGCCTTCATCGACAGGCGCAGACGTCCCTTCTCGTCGGCTTCCAACACCTTGACCCGGACTGCCTGACCTTCCTTGAGGTAATCGGTCACGGCATTGACCCGCTCCTGCGCAATCTGCGAGATGTGCAGCAAGCCGTCGCGGCCGGGCAGGATATTGACGATGGCGCCGAAGTCCAAAATCTTCAGCACGGTGCCTTCGTAGATACGGCCCACCTCGACCTCGGCGGTCAGGTCTTCGATCCGCTTCTTCGCGGCCTCGCCCGCCTCGGAGCTGGTACAAGCGATCTTGACGGTGCCGTCCTCGGCGATGTCGATCTGGGTGCCGGTCTCTTCGGTCAACGCGCGGATGGTCGCGCCGCCCTTGCCGATCACGTCGCGAATCTTCTCCGGGTTGATCTTCATGCTGACGATACGCGGGGCGAAGGCGGACATCTCCTGGCGCGGGGCACCCATGGCCGCCTTCATCTGGCCCAGGATGTGCATGCGGGCCTCGCGCGCCTGAGTCAGCGCAACCTGCATGATCTCCTTGGTAATACCTTCGATCTTGATGTCCATCTGCAGCGCGGTCACACCGTTGTCGGTGCCGGCCACCTTGAAGTCCATGTCGCCCAGGTGATCCTCGTCGCCCAAGATGTCGGTCAGCACCGCGAAGCGGTTGCCTTCCTTGATCAGGCCCATGGCGATACCGGCGACGTGCTCCTTCATCGGCACGCCGGCATCCATCAGCGCCAGGCTGCCGCCACAGACGGAGGCCATGGAGCTGGAGCCGTTCGATTCGGTGATCTCGGACACCACGCGAATGGTGTAGCCGAACTCTTCCTTGGCCGGCAGGCAGGCATACAAGGCCCGCTTGGCCAGGCGGCCGTGGCCGATCTCGCGCCGCTTGGGGCTGCCGACACGGCCGGTCTCGCCGGTGGCGAACGGCGGCATGTTGTAGTGCAACATGAAGTGCTCGCTGTAGCCGCCGGTCAAGTCCTCGATGGTCTGCTCGTCGCGGCCGGTGCCCAAGGTGGCGACCACCAGGGCCTGGGTCTCGCCACGGGTGAACAAGGCGGAACCGTGGGTGCGCGGCAGCACGCCAGTGCGGATGGTGATCGGGCGCACGGTGCGAGTATCGCGGCCGTCGATACGGGGCTCGCCGGCCAGGATGCGGCCACGCACGACCTGGGCTTCCAGATGATGGAACAGGTCCTTGATCGCATTGGCCCGCTCGGTGTCCATGTCCTCGGTGATCATCGCGGCGAACACACGGTTACGGATATCGTCCACCGCGCTCATACGCGCCTGCTTCTGCTTGATCGAATAGGCGTTGGACAGATCGGCCTCGCACAACGACTTCATCTGGGCAACCAAGGCGGCATCGGTCTCGGGCGCGGACCAGTCCCACGGCTCCTTGCCGGCCTCGTCGGCCAGTTCGATGATCGCGTCGATCGCCTTCTGCATCTGATCGTGGCCAAAGACCACGGCGCCCAGCATCACGTCCTCGGGCAGCTGCTCGGCCTCGGACTCGACCATCAACACGGCATGGGCAGTGCCGGCGACCACCAAATCCAGTTTGGAGTTCTTCAGTTCGGTGTTGCTGGGGTTGAGCACGTACTGGCCATCGATGTAGCCGACGCGGGCAGCGCCGATCGGGCCGTTGAACGGCACGCCGGCCAGCATCAACGCGGCCGAGGCACCGATCATCGCCGGGATGTCGGAGTCGACCTCGGGGTTGGACGACATCACCGTGGCGATGACCTGGATCTCGTTGAAGAAGCCGTCCGGGAACAGCGGGCGGATCGGGCGGTCGATCAGACGCGAGGTCAGCGTCTCCTTCTCGGTCGGCTTGCCTTCGCGCTTGAAGAAACCGCCGGGAATGCGACCGGCGGCATAGGTCTTTTCCTGATAATCGACCGTCAGCGGAAAGAAGTCCTGACCGGGCTTGACGTCGGTCTTGGCCACGGCGGTGACCAGCACCACGGTGTCGTCCATGTTGACTATCACCGCACCGTCGGCCTGACGGGCGATCTCGCCCGTCTCCAGGGTTACTTGGTGACGACCGTATTGAAAGCTTTTCTTGACAGGATTCACGCTGACCTCGTCGATGAGTTCGCTATACCGATAAAGACGCAGACGCCGCGAAAGCGGGCGCTGCGGGCTTACTTATGCAGAAGACCCGCAGGGCGTTACTTACGCAGACCCAAGCGCTCGATCAGCGCGCGGTAGGCGTCGGTGTTGCGAGACTTCAAATAGTCGAGCAGACGGCGGCGGCGGCTGACCATCTTGAGCAGGCCGCGACGGGAATGGTGATCCTTGGCATTGGCCTTGAAGTGGCCCGTCAAGTCGTTGATACGCGCGGTCAACAGGGCAACCTGGACCTCGGGCGAGCCGGTATCGGCGGCGCCGCGCTGGAAATCTTTCAGAATCTTCGCCTTATCGGCGGCGGTCATAGCCATGGTTCAGAACTCCAAAACAAACTGGAAAGGGGCGGATTTTACTCGTAAATCCTCTGTTTTCTCAAGTAATTCTGCCGCTCAAGAGCAAAGCGGCGCGACCGATCAGCTCGCCAGCAAACGGCGCGGCGCCAACTTGCCATCGTCGTTGACCTCGGCCACGCCGAGAAAGCGGCCGGCCGGGTCGAATAGGGCAAAACGCTGCGCCACCCCCAGGCCGGGACGCCAGATCGCCTGGCCGTGACAAAGTTGCCAAGCCGCATCGACATCCAGATCCATACGCGGCAGATCGGCGACCAGAATGGTCTCGGGCTTAAGCCGGGCATCGCGTTCGGCCAGGTCCAGCGCCTCCAATTCCGCCAGGCCGACCGCCTCGTCCAGACGGAACGGCCCGACCGCAAGCCGGCGCAGGGCCTGCAGATAGGCACCGCAGCCCAGGGCGGCGCCAATATCCTCGGCCAGGGTACGCACGTAGAGCCCCTTGCCGCAATGGACAACCACGGTCAACACGTCGCCGGCCAGCAACTCGACCCCGATCTGGTACACCCGCACCGCGCGTGGCGCCCGTTCGACCTCGATGCCCTGCCGTGCCAACTCATACAGCGGCCGACCGTCGCGTTTCAAGGCCGAATGCATGGGCGGAACCTGCATGATCTCGCCCAAGAAGCGGGGCAGCACCTCATGCACTTGTTCCAGCGTCACCGCGACCGGCCGGGTCTCGATCACCTCGCCCTCGGGGTCGGCCGTGGTCGTGCGCACACCCAGGCGAATCTCCGCCCGATAGGCCTTGTCGGCATCGAGCAGGAACTGGGAGAACTTGGTCGCCTCGCCCAGGCAGATGGGCAACAGGCCGGAGGCGAAAGGGTCGAGGGTGCCGGTATGGCCGGCCTTTTCCGCTTCGAACAGGCGCTTGGCCCGTTGCAGGGCGCTGTTCGAGGTCAGCCCGGTCGGTTTGTCCAGCAGCAATACGCCGTTGACCTTCCGCCGAGGTGCCCGGCGGCGGGGCTCAGTCATCTTGGTGATGGCGCTCGTCTTCGGCGATGGCCTCGTCGATCAGGTGCGAGATGCGATTGCCACGTTCGAGCGATTCGTCGAACTGGAAGTTGAGCCGGGGCACGATGCGCAGACGCATGCGGTGGGACAGCTCGCTGCGCAGGAAGCCTGCGGCCTTCTGCAGGGCTTGGGTCACCTGCTTGGGTTCGCCGGTGAGCACGCTGAAATAGACCTTGGCATGCTCCAGATCGGGCGTGACCTCGACTGCGGTGATGGTGACCCCGGTGACCCGCGGGTCCTTCATTTCCCGCCAGAGGATGTCGGCCAGCTCCTGGCGAATCTGTTCGCCGACACGACGGGCACGGGGGAAATCAGCGGGCATGAGGCAATCCGATCTAGGCTTCCAGCGGCGGGACGAAGGTCCCGCGCATCCGAATTACAGCGTCCGGGCGACTTCCACCACCTCGAAGAATTCGAGCTGGTCGCCCTCTTCGATGTCGTTGAAGTTCTTGATCGACAGGCCGCAGTCGTAGCCGGATTTGACCTCCTTGACGTCTTCCTTGAAGCGCTTGAGGGAGTCGAGTTCGCCGCTGTGGATGACCACGTTGTCGCGCAGCACCCGGACGTGAGCCGACCGCTTGACCAGGCCGTCGGTCACCATGCAGCCGGCGACGGCGCCGACCTTGGAGATGCGGAACACCTGGCGCACCTCGGCCATGCCGAGCACGCTTTCCTTCTTCTCCGGCGACAGCAGGCCGGACAGCGCCGCCTTCACCTCATCCACCGCCTCGTAGATGATGTTGTAGTAGCGGATGTCGACGCCCGCGGTCTCGGCCAGCTTGCGCGCCTGGGCGTCGGCCCGGACGTTGAAGCCGATGATCACCGCCTTGGACGCGATGGCCAGGTTGACGTCGGATTCCGACACCGCACCGACCGCGGCGTGAATGATGTTGACCTTGACCTCGTCGGTCGACAGCTTGCCCAGCGCGTGCGACAGGCCCTCGTAGGAACCCTGCACGTCGGCCTTGAGGATCAGGGCCAGGGACTTCACCTCGCCCTCGCCCATCTGTTCGAACAGGCCCTCCAGCTTGGCCGCCTGCTGCTTGGCCAGACGCACATCGCGGAACTTGCCCTGACGGAACAAGGCGATCTCGCGCGCCTTGCGTTCGTCCGGCAGCACCAGCACATCCTCGCCGGCACCCGGCACATCGGACAGGCCTTGGATCTCGACCGGAATGGCCGGACCGGCCGCCTCCACCGGCTTGCCGTTCTCGTCGAGCATGGCGCGGACGCGGCCGAAGGCGGTGCCGGCCAGCATGACGTCGCCCCGGCGCAAGGTGCCGGACTGCACCAGAATCGTGGCGACCGGGCCGCGGCCCTTGTCCAGGCGCGATTCCACCACCACGCCCTTGGCCGGCGAATCGGTCGCGGCCTTCAGCTCCAGCACCTCGGCCTGCAGCAGCACGGCGTCGAGCAGGTTGTCGATGCCGACGCCGGTCTTGGCCGAGACGTTGATGAACATGGCGTCGCCGCCCCACTCCTCAGGCACCACACCCTCGCTCGAGACCTCCTGGCGAATCCGCTCGGGGTTGGCCTCCGGCTTGTCGATCTTGTTCACGGCCACGACGATGGGCACGCCCGCCGCCTTGGCATGGTGGATGGCCTCCTTGGTTTGCGGCATCACGCCGTCGTCGGCCGCCACCACCAGAATGACGATATCGGTCACCTTGGCACCCCGTGCCCGCATCGCGGTAAAGGCCTCGTGGCCGGGGGTGTCGAGGAAGGTGATCATGCCCTTGGGCGTATCGACGTGATAGGCGCCGATATGCTGGGTGATGCCGCCCGCTTCGCCGGCGGCCACGCGGGCGCGGCGCACGGAATCGAGCAGCGAGGTCTTGCCGTGGTCGACGTGGCCCATGACGGTGACCACCGGCGCCCGCGGCTTAAGTTCGACTTCCTTGTGCTCGCCGGTGTCGATTTCCAGATAGGACTCCGGCGTATCGATCGGCGCCGGCTTGGCCACGTGCCCCATCTCCTCCACCACGATCATCGCGGTTTCCTGGTCCAGCACCTGGTTGATAGTGACCATCGAGCCCATCTTCATCAGGGTCTTGATCACCTCGGTCGCCTTCACCGCCATCTTGTGCGCCAAATCGGCGACGGAGATCGTTTCGGGCACCAGCACTTCGTGCACCACCGGTTCGGTCGGCGCCGTGAAAGCATGTTGCGCCTCATGCTCGCCCTTGTGCTTGGCCTTACGGCCGCGCCAACCTTGTTCGGACTCGACCGCGCCACGCACCTTGAGGCCACCCTTCTTGCCGCCAGCCTCTTCTTCCTTGCCCTTCTTGCCGCCTGCCTTGTCGGTCTTGGGCTTAACCGTCGGTTTGACGGTACCGGCGGGCTTGGGCTTGGCTGCCTCGGCAGCCGGCACCGCGGCCGCCTTGGCTTCGGCCTCCTTGCGAGCCGCCTCACGCTCCTGCTTGGCCTTGAGTTCGGCCTCCTGGATCGCACGCAACTCGGCTTGGCGCCGCGCCTCGACTTCGCGCACCTTGAGCTCGGCCTCGCCGATCACCTCGGCCTTCTTGCGGCCCTTGGGCTTCTCCGCAACGACCGGCGCGGCGGTCACTTCCTCGACCGGCGCCGGCGCGGGTGTCGGTTCTGGCGTAGGGGCCTCGGTCACCACCTCGGTTACCGCCTCGGCCGGTGCGGCCTGCGGCTCCTCGCGCTTCACCAACACGCGCTTCTTGCGCACCTCGACCTGGATGGTGCGCGACTTGCCGCTGCTGTCCGCAGTCTTGATCTCGCTGGTCTGCTTGCGCGTCAGCGTAATCTTGGTCTTGGGCTGCTTGGCACCGTGTTTGCTCTGCAGGTAATCGAGCAGGCGAGTCTTATCCTCGTCGCTGAGCTCGTCCTTAGCGTTCTTGACCGAGACGCCAGCCGCCTGCAACTGCTCCAGCAGCATTTCGACCGCAACTTTAAGTTCCTTGGAGAACTGTTCGACGTTCATCTATTCCTCGTTACTCGCCACCTGCCGCCAAAATCGGGGCACGCGCGGTCATGATCAGTTGCTTGGCGCGCTCTTCGTCCATCTCGGTCAGCTCGACCAGTTCGTCCACGGCCAGATCGGCCAGATCCTCGGTCGTCGCCACGCCCTTGGATTGCAGCAAGGCGGCGGTGTCGGCATCCATGCCGTCCAGACTCATCAGGTCCGGGTTCACCGTCTCCACCGTCTCCTCGCGGGCGATGGCCGCCGTCAGCAGCGCATTGCGGGCGCGAGCGCGCAATTCGTTGACGGTGTCCTCGTCGAAGGCCTCGATCTCCAACATCTCGTTCAGCGGCACATAAGCCACCTCTTCCAAGGTGGAGAAACCTTCCTGCACCAGCACGTCGGCCACATCCTCGTCGACGTCCAGTTTTTCCATGAACAGGTCGCGGATGCTGGTGGCCTCTTGCGTGTGCTTCTGATCGGCCTCGTCCACCGTCATGATGTTGATGTTCCAGCCGGTCATTTCCGAAGCCAGGCGCACGTTCTGGCCGCCGCGGCCGATGGCGTTGGCGAGCTGCTCCTCGTCCACCACCACGTCCATGCTGTGCTTCTCTTCGTCGACCACGATGCTCGACACCTCGGCCGGGGCCAGGGCGTTGATCACGAACTGGGCCGGTTCGGGCGACCAGAGCACGATGTCGACCCGCTCACCGGACAGCTCGTTGGTCACCGCGGTGACGCGGGTGCCGCGCACGCCGATGCAGGTACCTTGCGGGTCGATACGCGGATCATTCGACTTGACCGCGATCTTGGCGCGCATGCCGGGGTCGCGGGCGGCGGCCTTGATCTCGATCAGGCCTTCGCTGATCTCGGGCACTTCCATCTCGAACAGGGCCATGATGAACTCGGGGGCGGTACGCGACAGCACCAGTTGCGGGCCGCGGCCGCTGCGCTCGATGCGCAGCAGATAGGCGCGGACACGGTCGCCGACCCGCAGGTTTTCCTTGGGGATCATCTGATCGCGCGCCAGCCAGCCCTCGATCCGGCCGGACTCGATAATGGCGTTGCCACGATCCATCCGCTTGATGGTGCCGGTAACCATGGCCTCGTTGCGGGCCAGGAAGTCGTTCAACACCTGCTCGCGCTCGGCATCGCGGATCTTCTGCAGGATGACCTGCTTGGCAGCCTGGGCACCGATGCGGCCGAACTCGACGGCCTCCAGCGGCTCTTCGATGAACTCACCGATCTGGATATTGGGATCGATCTCTTGCGCCTCGGACAGCAGGTACTGGTGATCCGGATGCTCCAAGCCGGCCTCGTCGGGCAGCACTTCCCAGCGGCGGAAGGCCTCGTATTCCCCGGTCTTGCGGTCGATCGCGACCCGCACCTCGGCATCCACGCTCAGGCGCTTCTTGGTGGCATGGGCCAAGGCGGACTCGATGGCGCCAAAGACCACATCCAACTCCACGTTCTTCTCGCGCGCCAGCGCATCCGCCAACAACAACACTTCCCGACTCATCGCTTCCTCCGGGTCAATCCTTCAACCATTCAAAACTGCGGGACCAGGCGGGCCGACTCGATCTCCGCCATCGGGATCGCCACCTCGCCCTGCTCGGTACGCAACTGCACCGCGCCGTCCTGCACGCCGAGCAACTGGCCGACATATTTGCGCCGGCCGTCCATGGGCAGGCGCAGCTTCACTTGGGCCTGCTCACCGGCGAAGCGGACGAAGTCGGCTTCCTTCACCAGCGGCCGATCCAGACCCGGCGACGACACCTCGAGCCGGTCGTAATCGACGTTCTCGACCACAAACAGCCGGGTCAGTTGATTGCTCACCCGCACGCAGTCGTCGATCTGGATACCGCCCGGCTTATCGATGAACAAGCGCAGCAAGCCTCGGCCGACGCGTTCCAGCGCCACCAGTTCGTAGCCCATACCGGCCAGGGTCGGCTCGATCAGTGCCTGCACATCCATAAACTCGATCCCGCAGAAACAAAAAATGGGCTCAAAGCCCATTCCGTAAACCCTGCGATTATAACAACATTTTAGAAAAAATGCCCCTCGGCACGACTTGGCTGGTGCCCGGGACCGGACTCGAACCGGTACGGCCTTGCGGCCGAGGGATTTTAAGTCCCTTGTGTCTACCTATTCCACCACCCGGGCGGGCAGCGATCAGTTTCAGCAACGACTAGGGGAAGCAACTGGAGGCGCGGGGCGGAGTCGAACCGCCCTGGAAGGATTTGCAATCCTCTGCATAACCGCTTTGCTACCGCGCCGAAAACCGGCTCAAGAATAAAAAGGGGAAAACCTAGTTTCGGCGAAGGCCAACACGCCTTTGCGTATTGCGCCGACCAAAACCCAGTGTTTTCCCCGGGAATTCTGGAGCGGGAAACGAGACTCGAACTCGCGACCTCAACCTTGGCAAGGTTGCGCTCTACCAACTGAGCTATTCCCGCGTCAAAGAGGCGCCATTTTATGCATCGGCGCGATCTTGTCAAGCCGCAGGCTGATCTTTCAATGCCTCCCACGCCATGCGCAGGTAGTAGGCCATCGAGATCAAGGTCAGCACCGCAGCCAGATCGAGCAGCCAACTGCCCACCAATGCCACCTGGGCAAAACCGAACACCGGGTCGTAATAGAGCAGCATGAAGATCGCCACCATCTGCACCGTCGTCTTCAATTTGCCGACAAAGGACACCGCCACGCTCTTGCTGCGGCCGATCTTCGCCATCCATTCGCGCAAGGCCGAGATCGCGATCTCGCGACCGATGATGATCAGCGACACCGTCACCCCGGCCCGATCCAGATCGATCAGCACAATCAGCGCCGCGGCGACCATGAGCTTGTCGGCCACCGGATCGAGAAAAGCGCCGAAGGCCGACATCTGGTTCAGCTTGCGCGCGAGATAGCCGTCGAGCCAATCGGTAATCGCCGCGAAGGCGAAGATCAGGGTCGCGCTGAGATTGACCGAATGCTTGGGCAGCCAACCCTCGGGCAGGTAGAACACCACGACGAACAGCGGGATCAGCGCGATCCGCAGCCAAGTCAGCGCATTCGGCAAATTCAAAGGCATTCAGTGCAACTCCCGATAAATCCGTTCCGCCAATTCTCGGCTAATTCCTTCCACCTGGGCCAGTTCCTCCACCCCCGCGGCGACCACGCCGCGCAGACCGCCGAAGCGCTGCAACAGGCTCTGCCGCCGCTTCGGCCCCACGCCGGGGATGCCCTCCAGGCTGGAGCTGGTGCGCTGCTTGGCCCGCTTGGCCCGGTGGCCGGTGATGGCGAAGCGGTGCGCCTCGTCGCGCACCTGCTGGATCAGGTGCAGGGCCGGGTGATCCGAGGGCAGCGTGACCGCCTGCTCCGCGCCCGGCCGGAACAACTGCTCCAACCCCGGCTTGCGCTCCTCGCCCTTGGCCACGCCGACCATGGGCAACTCGGCCAGACCCAGTTCGGTCAACACCTCGATCGCCACGTTCAACTGGCCCTTGCCGCCGTCGATCAGCAGCAAATCGGGCAGCACGCCCTCGCCTGCCGCCAGTTTGCCATAGCGTCGGGTCAAGGCCTCGCGCATGGCGGCGTAATCGTCGCCCGGCGTGATGTCCGTGATGTTAAAGCGACGGTATTCCGACGACTGCATCGCGCCCTTGTCGTAGACCACGCAGGACACCACCGTGGCCTCGCCCAGGGTGTGGCTGACGTCGAAGCACTCGATGCGGTTGAGGCCCTCTTCGCCCAGCACCTCGTTCAAGGCCGCCAGCCGCTTCTCCTGGCTGGCCCGTTGACCCTCGCGTGCGGTCAGCGCCAGCTCGGCATTGCTCTGGGCCATGGCCAGCCAGGCGCGGCGCTCGCCGACCGGGTTGGTCAGCAGCTGCACCTTGCGCTCGGCCGCGTCGCTCAGCCAATCCTCCAGGCCCTCGGGCGCGGCGGCGGCGTCCAGCACCAAGAGCGGCGGCACCGGCCGGCCGGCGTAATGCTGGGAAACGAAGGCCTCGACCACCTCGGCCGCCTCGATGCCCTCGGCCGCGCCAGGAAAGAAGGCCCGGCCGCCCAGGCTGCGGCCGCCGCGGATCATCGTCAGATAGACACAGACCACCGGCGCCTTGATCGCCACCGCGATCACGTCGGCATCCTGCGCGCTGCGGCTCTCGACGAACTGCTTCTCGCGCACCCGGGTCAGCGCCTGAATCTGGTCGCGGTAGCCGGCGGCCGCTTCGAACCGAAGCGCTTGCGAGGCCGCCTCCATCTTCGCCGTCAGTTCCCGCGCCAACTCGTCGTCCTTGCCCTGCAGGAACAGCAAGGCATTGGCCACGTCGCGGGCGTAATCGGCATCGGCGATCAGCCCGACGCAAGGCCCGCTGCAGCGCTTGATCTGGTAGAGCAGACAAGGCCGCGAGCGGTTGGCGAACACCGTGTCCTCGCAGGTACGCAGGCGGAACACCTTCTGCAGGATCTGGATGCTCTCGCGCACCGCATAGGAATTCGGAAACGGCCCGAACACCCGGTCGCGCTTGTCCGGCGTGCCGCGAAAATAGGCCAGGCGCGGATAGCCATGGCCGGTCAGCAGCAGATAGGGATAGGACTTGTCGTCGCGGAACAGGATGTTGTAACGCGGCGCCAGGCCCTTGATCTGGTTGTTCTCCA
>JAJZTS010000053.1 GCA_021848725.1 Pseudomonadota bacterium | reverse complement strand
TGGTGTGCGAGGGTTAGGCGGCCCGATTTCTAAGCAACCTGTCGGAGAAACACATGGCAACTGAACAAGCCGGCTTGAATAAGACCTTGTTTTGGGGGGCGGTCAGTGCCGCGCTCTATTGGTTTTTATTCCAATATGCGAACGAATTCCAGCAACTGGCGCACACCACGCTCGATGCCTGTGCCGTCCAAGCGGGCGCGGGCACGATCTACTACAACAAGGCGACGCCCGAGCTCTGCGCCGAGCAGGGCGGCGTGTTCATTCCGGGTAATTGGCTCAAGGTGTTCGCCCCGATCGCGATGGCCTTCGTGCTGTCTTACGCGCACGGCAATTTCACCGGCATGTTCTGGGACGCGCTGGGTCTGAAAGCAAAAAAATAAGGAAGCGAAATGGAACTGATTAACTTTGTCGAGCTTGATGCGGTCAGCATCGTCCTCTTGATCCTGGTCGGCTTCGTCGGCGGCATGGTGTCCGGCTTCATCGGCTCCGGCGGTGCCTTCGTGCTGACGCCGGCCATGATGACCCTGGGCGCGCCCGGCATCGTCGCGGTGGCTTCCAATATCTGCCACAAGTTTCCCAAGGCCCTGGTCGGCGCGGTCAAGCGCAACAAGTACGGCCAGGTCGACGTCAAGCTGGGCCTGGTCATGGGCCTGTTCGCCGAATTCGGCGTACTTTGGGGCAAGCACGTGATGACCGACATCAAGAACACCTATGGCGCGGTCGGCACCGATCTCTATGTCTCGGTGATGTTCGTCGTCACCCTGGCCATCGTCGGCGGCTTCGTGTTGCGCGACTACCGCAAGCTCAAGGCCATGGGCGATGCCGGCCATGAGTTTCAGGTCACCCAATTGGCCCGCTGGGTGCAGTCGGTGCGCATTCCGGGCACGATGATCTACTCCAAGGGCGCGCAGGCCGAGATCTCCTTCCTGTTCATGGTGCCGCTCGGTTTCGCCACCGGCTTCCTGGCTTCGGCCATCGCGGTCGGCGGCTTTATCGGCGTGCCGGCGATGATCTATATTCTCGGCGTACCGGCGATCATGGCCTCGGCCACCGAACTGGTGATCGCCTTCATCATGGGCCTGGGCGGCACCCTCTTCTACGGCTTGGAGGGCGTGGTGGACATCCGTCTGGCCATGCTGATCCTGCTCGGCTCCTTGTTCGGCATCCAGGTCGGCGCCATCGGCACGACCTATGTCAAGGACTATCAGGTCAAGCTGACCATGGCGGTGATCATGTTGACGGTGCTGTTCTCGCGCATCTTCTACATCCCCGGTTATCTGGGCACGATGGGTATGATCGAGCCGCTGCAAGAGGGCACGGTGAAGACCTTGAAGCTGATCGGCGACGGCGTGCTGGCGCTGGCCTTGATCTTGGGCGCGGTCACGGTGCTGACTGCGTTGATCGGCGGTATCCGCGAGCACCGCAAGCAGCACGAACCTCTGGCCGCGGTCGACGGCTACGCGGATTGAAACGTCCAGTTCAGGTATCATTCGGAGCGGCCTCATGGCCGCTCTTTTTTCGCCCAGCTTGAGGAGCAGATACGTGATCCGCAAGAATCCCAGTGGCCATGTGCCAGTCGTCCACGAAACGGCTTTCGTCGATCCCACCGCCATTTTGTGCGGCAAGGTGATCGTCGAGGAAAACGTCTTTATCGGTCCCTATGCCGTGATTCGCGCCGACGAGGTCAATGCCGCCGGCGATATGGAACCGATCGTGATCGGCGCCAATTCCAACATCCAGGACGGTGTCGTCATCCACTGCAAGGCCGGTGGCGGCGTCACCATCGGCCGGCAGGCCTCGATTGCCCACCGCTCGATCGTGCACGGCCCGTGCGTGGTGGGCGACAACGTTTTTATCGGCTTCAATTCCGTGCTGTTCAACTGCAAGGTGGGCGAGGGTTCGGTTGTCCGCCACAACTCGGTGGTCGAAGGTTGCACCGTGCCGCCAGGTTTCCACATCCCGTCGACCACCAACGTCCATTCGGATGCCGATCTGGCAATGATCAAGCCGGTCAGCGCGGATCAGGCCGGCTTTTCCGAGAGCGTGGCCCAGGCCAATAACGAATTGGTGAAGGGTTACAAGCGGATTCGCAACGAATTCTGAAGCGGGGCGACCCAGCCCAGCAGCCGGTCCAGCACGCCGCGGCGGCCGCCTTGGCCGCGCTGTGCGGTTTGTACCACCAAGACATCCCACGTGCCGCAGCCTAGCCGGGCTGCATTGGCGGCATCGGCGATCAGCAAGTCGGGCTGCCAGTCGGCGGTGAAGCGTTGCATGCTGTTCGACAACGACCCGTACACGGCGCGGCAGGCGTCGACGTTGGCGCCTTGCGTCGCCGCCAGGTAACGCAGCCGGCGCAGGCCCGCGCTTTCGTAGCTTGCGGCGACCTGGCCTGGGCTTGGGCTCGGGTAGCCACCGTCGCTGCTGCTGTCCGGTTCGATGATATGCAACAGGATCAATTCGGCGCCGCTCAGCCGCGCCAGGGTGTCGGCGCGGCGAACGATGGCCTCGCCGCTGCGATCCAGGCCGACCAGCGCGAGCAGGCGGCGGTATTCACGCATTTTAGGCGTGGGCCGGGTCCAGGTTCGGCGCCACGCTGGCTTCGGCTGCGCCGCATTCGCGGAAGATGCGGGCCTTGCAGGTGCGGCAGATATCGCGGTCCAGGCGCTGGTAGAGCGCGGCGATGGCATCGGTCTTCGAATCGAACACGTGATCGCCGCCAATGGCCTTCATCGCTTCGGTTTCGGCCAGTTGTTCATAGACCGTGTCCTTGAAGTTGATGAAGTTCAGGCTGCCGCCATGCTTGCGCCGGTGTTTGGCCTCTTGGGCCAGGAACTCGGCGCCGGGCAGGTCGATGAAATTGATGCCATGGGCGACGATGGCCACGTGCTTTTGGCCGGGGTTGGCGTGATCCTGCTTGGCCAGCGACTCGTGGATGTGCGCGACGGCGCCGAAGTAGATCGAGCCGTCGATGCGCACGAAGCGTAACTGCGGGCATTGCGGGGCGTGGTCGGCATCGGTGAAGCGGCGCTTGGCGCTGCGCGGGTCGGGTACGCGCACCCGCACCTGCGGCCGCGAGGTGCGCGACAGGTACATGCCCAGCGATAGCATCACCCCGGCGATGATGGCGTCTTCCAGCGACAGCAGCAGGGTGCAGAGGAAGGTGATCACCATGATCGCCGATTCGGCGCGGCTGAATTTGAGGGTGTGGAAGATCTCCTCGAAGTCGATCAGGCCCCAAGCCACCAGGAACAGGATGCCGGCCATCGCGGCGTTGGGTAGGTACTGTGCCCAGGGTGCGACGAACAGCACCGCGATCAGCAGGAACAGGCCGGCCAGGATCGCCGCGACCGGGGTCTTGGCGCCGGCGGCATAGTTGACGCCGCTGCGGTTGAACGAGCCGGTCGCGACGTAGCCGGAGAAGAAGGCGCCGAACAGGTTGGACATGCCCTGGCCGATGAATTCTTGATTGCCGTCGATGTGCTGGCCGGAACGCGCCGCCAGGGCGCGGGCGATCGAGACCGCCTCGGTCAGCGCGAGCAGGGTGACCGCGACGATGCCGGAGGCCAGCGTTCGGATATTGTCGAGCGACAGGTCCGGCGCCGACAGCGGCGGCAGGCTGGCCGGCAGGGCGCCGACCGTCGGGATCTGCACGCCCTGCCAAGCGATCATGCCGACCGACAAGAAGCTGCCGCCGAGCATGGCCACGATCATGTAGGGCAATTTCGGTAGCCATTTCTTCACGGCGATGCCCAGCAGCAGGGTCACCAGCGCGACGGTGAAGATCGCGGTATTGATCTCGTTGAAATGGGTAAAGACGGTTTCCCAGGTGTGGGCGAAGGACGAGCCGCGCGCGATGTCCAGGCCGAAAAAGTGCTTGGCCTGGTTGGTGGCGATCAGGATCGCGGCGCCGGCGGTGAAACCGGTCACCACCGAATGGGAGATGAAGTTGACCAGGGCGCCGAGGCGGCCCAGGCCCATGCCGATCTGGATCGCGCCGACCAGGAAGGTCACGGTCAAGGCCAGGCTGACATATTGCGCGGTGCCGGGCTCGGCATGGGGTGACAGCACCGAGAACAGCACGATCGAGGCGGCGGTGGTCGGGCCCGAGACCAGGTGCCAGGACGAGCCGAACAGCGCGGCGATCACGGCCGGGATCATGCCGGCGTAGAGGCCGTATTCCGGGGGCATGCCGGCGATGGTGGCGAAGGCCACGCCCTGCGGCAGCGCGACCAGGGCGCCGGTCAGGCCGGCCATCAGGTCGGCGCGTGTGGTTTCACGATTGACGCGGGGCCACCAGAGCAGGAAGGGGGTAAAACTTTTCAGCCAGGCAGGCAGGCGATCCGTAGCAGACGATGACATTATGGGCACCAGGGGATAAGGAAGACTCGGGATAACGGCAAGGCCGACTCCCTTATCTTAGCGTTCCGCGCGTCAATCGACAGTCTAGGGATTGTTAAATAAACGTCAAACCCCAACGAAGCGGACCTCGGCGCGGGTGCCTTGGCCCGGTTCGCTGCTTAACGCAATGCGCCAACCATAACGGTCGCAGATCTTTTTCACCAACGATAGGCCGATACCCTCGCCCTGGCTGGTCTGGCCTTTGAAATGGCGCTGGAACACGTGGGCCAGTGCCTCATGCGGAATGCCGAGGCCGGTATCGGCCACGACCAGGCCGTGATCGTCGAGGCGGATGCGCACCTCGCCGCGTTCGGTATGGGTGAAGCTATTGCGCACCAGATTGGCGACGACGATAGCCAGGAGATTGGGGTCGACCGCCAGCCTGGGGTGCGACAGGATATCTAGCACCACCTCGACCGGACGGCCGCGCAAGAGCGGTCGCTGCTTGTCGACGGTATCCTCGATCAGCGAGGCAATGTCGATCGCTTCGCGCAGGGCGTCGTCCTTCTCTCGTGCCATGGCAAGCAAGGCGCTGGATAGTTCGGCCATGTCGGTGGCGGCGCGCTCGATGCGCTCCAGCCGGTCGCGCAGTACTGGGGCCAAGTCCTGTTGGGTCAGCAGGACTTCGGCGGCGCCGCGGATCACCGCCAGCGGTGTGCGCAGCTCGTGGCTCACGTCGGCCGTGAAGGCGCGCTCGCGGGTGATGAAGCCGGCCAGGCGATGCAGGGTATCCTCGAAACCACGGGCCAGGTCGCCGACCTCGTCGTGCGGAAAATCTTCCGCCAGCGTGGGCAGTTGGCTGTCCGGCCCGATGGCCCGTACGCGGCGGGCGAGTTCCTTCACCGGTTCGATGACGCGCTCCGCCGCCCAAAGCGCGAAGACACCGGACAACAAGGCCATCAGCGCGACCGCGCCGGCGAGATAAAGCAGCAGACGGGCCTGGCGTTCGCGGAATAAGGTCTCGTTATACAGCAGGTAATAGCGGATGCCGGCTTGCTCGACCACGGCCACGCGGTAGGGGCGGTCTTGATAGTTCAGGGTGTAGCGGCCGGGCGCCAAGCGGGCGATGGCGTCGGGCGGCAGCGGGCTGCCGGCGTCGGTGGCATAGCCGATCAAAGTGGCGGTGGCGGGGGGCAGCGATTGCGGGTTGCGCAGGCGTCGGGCCAGGAAATCTTGCACTTCGGCATTCAGCGTTTCGTCGATCAGGCGCTGGCCGGTGTCTTGGGCGCCGATATAGAGGCCGGCCGCGATGATCAGGCTGGCCAAGCCGCCGAAGGCGGCGAAGGTGGTGGCGACGCGGAAGCGTAGGCTATGCGAGAAACGCATCGGGGGCCGCGATCCGGTAGCCGAAGCCGCGTACGGTCGAGATCAGCGGCGGCTCGCCCGGTGCATCCACCGCCGTGCGCAATACGTGCATGTGGGCGCGCAACGCATCGCTGTCCGGCGGGTTGTCGCCCCAGATCGCGCGCTCCAATTCTTCGCGGCGGACGACGCGCGGCGAGGCGCGCAGCAAGGTCTCCAGCAGTTTGAGTGGGATCGGTGCCAGCGCAAAGACGCGTTCGCCGCGCCGAATCCGCAGCAATGCCGGGTCGTATTCCAGGTCGGCCAGGCGTAGGGTCTGCGGCGCCGTCGCGCCGCGGGCGCGCCGGATCAGCGCCTTGAGCCGCGCCTCGACTTCGCGCAGGGCGAAGGGCTTGAGCACATAGTCGTCGGCCCCCGCTTCCAGGCCGGCCACGCGGTCGTTCAACGCATCGCGCGCGGTCAGCATCAGCACCGGCGTGTCGCGCCGGGCCTCTTCGCGCAGCTTGTGGCACAGGGTCAGGCCATCCATGCCGGGCAGCATCAGATCGAGCACGATGGTGTCGTAGTCGTGGCTGACCGCGAGGTGCAAGCCGGTGATGCCGTCGCCGGCGATATCGACCTGATGGCCCTTGGCCTCCAGGTAGTCGCTCAGGTTGGCGGCGAGATCGGGGTTGTCTTCGATGACTAGGATATGCATGCGAGCATTGTCGCAAGCTCGTGGCCGGAGCGAAAGGGCCGAATTGGCGCGCCGGCCGCTTCGCGAATTACAATGGACCGCTTAAAAACGATCGGGATCGAGTGCCGCAGGCAGGGGCTCGGTCGAATTCTTAAGGGGACAATTGGAGTGATCCTCAGCGGTTTGCTGTTGGTTCCACTGATCGGCATCGCCTTGCTGCTGCTCGTCCCGGCACGCTTCGGCGCGCTGTTGCGCGGCATTGCCATGGCCGCAGCGGCGGCGGCCTTGGTCTACGCCGGCTGGCTGTATGCCATATTCACCCCCGGCTTCGCCGATATCCAGTTCTACGAAAGCCATATCTGGAATTCACGCCTCGGCACGGCCTTCGTCCTGGCCGTGGACGGCATCTCGTTGGCCATGATGCTGTTGGTGGCCCTGCTCTTCCTGGTCGCCTTGCTGATCTCCGAGGTCGTGCAGCGGCGCGTCAAGCGCTATCACATTTTGGTCTTGTCGCTGGAGGCCGGCGCCCTCGGCGTGTTGTTGGCACGCGACTGGTCGACCTTTTTCATTTTTTGGCAAGGCTTGCTGGTCTTGGTCTTCCTGTTGCTGGCCTATTGGGGCGGTGAGGAGCGGCGGCGCGCCGCCTTGAATTTCTTCGTCTACGCCGCCTTTGGCTCGGTCTTTATCCTGGGCGCCTTGCTCGCCCTCTACGACGCGGTGCCGAGTAACGCCTTCGAGATGACCTTGATCCAGGAAGGCGGTCGCAGCCTGTCGGAGGCCATGCAGGCCACCTTGCTCGCCACCTTCCTGGTCGGCTTCGCCATCTCGATGGCCGCGTTCCCGCTGCAGGCCTGGTTGCTGCCCTTGTGCCGCAGTGCGCCGATGCCGATCCTGCTACTGCTGCTCGGGGTTGTGCTCAGTCTCGCGGCCTATGGTTTGATTCGCGTTGCGGGCCTGTTGCCGGCCGGTATCCATGCGTTGCAATTGCCGCTGTTCGTGATCGGCCTGCTCGGCGTGTTCTACGGCGGGGTGCAGATGTGGCGCCAACTCGATTTGCGCGCGGTGCTGGCCTATCTTTCGATCACCGCCATGGGCTGGGTGATGATCGGCCTGGCTGCGCTCAACGTCGCGGGGATCTTGGGTGCCGTGGTCCAGCTCGCAGCGCACGGCCTGGCTTTGGCTGCGCTGATTTTTCTGCTGCATCGCTATGAACGGCACCACCCGATGCTGGCGGCGGCCGATTGGGGCGCGCCGATGTCGGTCTTGCCGAGATTCGCCATCCTTCTGGCCTTGGCGATCTTTCTGGCGCTTGGCCTGCCCGGCAGTGGCGGCTTCGTCGCCGTCATCCATCTCTTGTTGGGCGGCTATTGGCAGTGGGGGGGCTGGATCGCCTTGGCCGGCGCCGCGGCCTTGATCGGCGCGGCCTATCTCGTCCGCTTGTCGAGCCAGCTTTGGCGCACGCCGGGGGCGGAGGTGGCATACGGCTCCGACCTGAGCTTGACCGAGACCGCGGCGGCGATCGGCTTGCTCGCGTGCGGCATCGGGCTTGGCCTGTATCCCACGCCGTTCCTTGAATTGCTGGCGATGTCGGCCAGGCGTTTAACACAGCTGTTCGCCTCATGAAGATTCTGGCCCTATCGCTGATCGCCTTGGTGCCGTTGTTGCCGTTGTCGGCGGCCATCGGCCTGCCCGTAGCGCGTTGGCTGGCCGAGCGGCGCGGCCGGCCCTTTGCTTGGCAGAGCGAACGCGTGGCCTTGCTCGCGCTGGCGGCCAGTGTGTCGATCCTGCTGGGCATCGACGTGGCGGCCTTGTACCAGGGGGCGCCCGGTGCGGTCGACTGGGGCATCTGGTTCGCGGCCGGCCGCTTCTATTTGCCCTTGGCGTTCGCGCTCGACCCCTTGGGCTTGACGCTGGCCACACTGCTGGCGACGGCGGCCTTCGTTGCGCTGCGGTTCACCAATCCATTGCGCTTGGACGAGCCGCACGCGGCGAATTTTCTGCCGGCGGCTTGCTTGGTCGTGGCCGCCGCGTTGCTGGCCGTCTTGTCGGAAAACGCAGCCATGCTGTTGCTTGCCTGGCTGCTGGCGGCGGCAAGTGCCTATCTGTTATGGCACCAGGCGGCGAGTGAAGCGGCGAGCGGCTTTGCCGTCCGCCTATTCATTGCCGACTATATCGGCACGCTGGGTTTCGTCTTCGCGCTGGCCTTGGCCTACGCCTGGCTCGGCGGAATCGATTGGCCGACGATGGGCTCGGCGGTGCCGCAACTCAATGGTTTGGCCGCCGGCCTGCTGGGCTTCGGTTTCGTGTTGGCAGCCGGTGCCATGGCGGGGCTGTTGCCATTTACAACCTGGCTACTGCTGCCGAGCGGGCAGGGCGGGCAAGGCGTGCGGGTCTTCGCCACTTGGCCGGCCTATCTCGGCATCGTGTTGCTGATCCGTATCGAGCCGATCTTGCGCCAAGCCCCGACCTTGCAAGCCCTACTCATCGCATCGGGCATCGCCAGCGCGGTCTATGGCTTCCTACTCGGCTATGGCGCTCGACCCGAGCGGGCGCCGATGCGGGACATGGGGCACTTGGGCCTGATGTGCCTGTTGTGCGGCGCTGGCCTGACGGTGCCGGCGGTGGCCTATCTCGGCCTGCATTGGGCATATCGTGCCTATCGCATGGTGCCGATGGCACCCTATAGCCCCGCCCTGACGGCGGCCGAGGCGCGTTTGACCGCCGCCGCGCACTGGCTGTGGCAGCGCGTGTTCCGGCCCGACGGCAGCGCCCTGTCGGCACGGGTCGATGCGGCCTGGGTGCGGCCGATCCAAACGCTGGCACAGGACATGCGCGTGATCGAGGCGCAGATCTTCAATTGCCGGCCGGACGAAACAGAGGTCGCCATGCACGGCGAGGCCGGCGAACGCCTAGGCGGCCTGGGCCGTGCGTTCAACGCGCTGGCGACCGCGCTGTATCGGATCGAAGCGAGCCTCTTGGTCGATGCCGAAGGGCGCATGACCCGCGTGCTTCGCCTATTGGGCGTGTGGCTTCAGGCACTGGAAGAGCTGCTGGAGCAACCGCGCTATTTGCTGCTGATCGTGGCGGCCGTGCTGGCGGCGGCTTTATAGGAGTGGGCGTGGGCGAGATCTATTGGAATCAGCAAACCGGCTTCCCGCTGCTGGGCTTCATGCAAGTGCTGCCGCTGGCGGGCGGCTGGCTGTTGCTCTGGCTGCGCAACCGCGCTTGGGTCGTGCATTTTGCGCGCTTCATCGCGGTCGTCGAGCTGGGCTTGGCCATCGCGCTCTATGCCAATTTCGATGTGCACAGCCCCGCCGCGCAATTTGCCGAGTATGGCGACTTGCTCGGGCCGCTGTCATACCACGTCGCGGCCGATGGGCTCTCGGTGTTGTTCGTGCTGCTGGTCACCGTCCTGATCGCCTTGCTGGTTTTGGCCGGCGCGCTTCGTGGCGAGGCCGATGCCGGTGCCCGCTTGATGTGGTTGCTAGGCATCGAAGTGGCCTTGGTGTCGATGTTCCTCAGTGTCAATCTGCTCTGGTTCGTCTTGGTCTCGGTCGCCGAGATCGGCCTGCTCGGGCAACTGCTCGGCGCGTGGGGGGCTGGCCCCGAGCCGCGCAGCGCGCAAAGAAAGTTCTATCAATTCCACTACGCCGGCCTGCTGCTGTGCTTCGCCGGGCTATTGATGGTGGCTTGGAGCTATGGCTATAGCACGCACGGTGCGATGAGCTTCGATTTGATGGACCTGAAACAGGTGCCGGTCGTCCGCTCCTTCCGCAATCTGGCCTTTCTGTTGCTGTGCCTCGGCGTGGCGGTTCGGGTGCCCTTGTTTCCGGTGCATGGCTGGCTGCCCGTGGTCATGCGCCAGGGCGACATCGCGGCGCCGCTGTTGTTGTTGGGCGCGAACGTCGGCCTGTATGTCCTGTTGCGCTTCGTGCTGGCGCTGTTGCCGACGGCTGCGCTGGCTTGGCGCCAAGCCGTTGCGGCCTTGGCCGTCGTCGGCGTGTTCTATGGCTTGGTGTTCGTGCTGCAACAACGCAATCTGCGCGGCCTGCTGACCTTTGCCGCGTTGAGCCATGCGGCGCTGATCGTGCTGGGCGTCTTCAGCCTGGATGCCGCCTCGCTCATGGGCACGGCCCTGATGACCGCCTATGCCGGCCTGGCCTTTGCCGTGATGCTGCTGATGCTGGGGCGCATCTATTGGCGTGCCCGGTCGACCGACTTGCGGGCGATCGGCTTGGCCGAGCGCGTGCCCTTGCTCGGCATCGTGTTCATGGCCGGCGGCGTCGCTCTGATCGGCCTGCCCGGCACGCCGGGCTTCGACGCGATGCATGGCTTGTTGGAAGGGGCGATCTTGCCCTTGGGCTCGCTTACGACCATCGCCGCGGCGGTCGGCAACGCGGTGGCGATGGGCTTTCTGTTGTGGGCATTCCGGCGCGCCTTTTTTGCGGCACCGGCTGCGCTAGCCGAGGTCGAGCCGGCCCGGCCCGAGGTTGAAGCCATGGCAGTGATGGAATACCTGCTGGCCGGCGTTGCCTTCGCCATCTTGCTGGCCGCCGGCTATTACATGGCGCCGTGGGCCGAGCTGGTGGCGACACCCATGCAGGCGCTGAGCCTGCGCTTTGGATACTGATATGGTGCTGTCCTTGCCCAGCCTCTTGTTGCTAGTCTTCCCCGTCGGGGTCGGCGCGATCTGGCTGCTGCCGCGCGCCGGCTGGGCGCGCTGGGTTGCGCTGGCCACCGCTGCGACGGGTTTGCTGCTCAGCTTGGCGATCTTGTTCGCTTTCGATCCGGCGCGCGCCGATTTCCAGATGCTGGAGCGCATGGCCTGGATGCCGAGCCTGGGCGTGCACTATCTGGTCGGGCTCGACGGTATCTCCGTGTTGTTCCTGCCGATCGGCAGCTTGCTTCTGGTCGGCGCGGTCGTGGCGTCCTGGGATCGGGTGCTGGCGGCACCGCAGCTGTATTACAGCTTGTTGTTGTTGCAGGCGGCCACTTTGCTCGGCGTGTTCTGCGCGCTCGATGTCGTGTTGTTCGTCGCGTTCATGAGCCTGGCCATCCTGCCGGCCTACCTGTTGCTCAGCCATTGCGGCGTCGGCCCCAATGCCAAACGCGTCGCGCGGAAATATGCGCAGTTGATGCTGGCGGGCATGCTGCCGGTGTTGCTTGGCTTGTTAGCGCTCGTCGCCGGCCATGCCACGGCGACGGGCGGGCTGGCCTTCGATTTACCCAGTCTGATGCAGGGCGCCGTGCCGCAACCCCTGGCATGGGCAGCCTTCCTGTTGCTGCTGTTCGGCTTCGGCCTGCGTGCGCCGATATTCCCGCTGCACGCCTGGCTGCCGGCTTTGGCGATGGAGGGCCCGACCGCCGTGCTTGGCCTGTCGGTTGGCCTGAATGTCGGTATCTACGGCCTGCTGCGCTTCGCCGTGCCGCTGGCGCCACAGGTCGCGCAAGAACTGCATGGCCTGCTCGCCGGCCTCGGTGTGGCCGCTGTGTTGTATGGCGCCTTGCTGGCCTTGGCGCAAAGCAACCTGCGCGCGATGCTGGCCTATGTCGGTCTGGCACAGACCGGCCTGGTCTTGCTCGGCATCGCGGCCTTCAATCTGCAAGGCACGCAGGGTGCCGTGCTGCATTTGCTCGGCTTGGCGCCGACGCTGGGCGGCCTGTTTCTGGTGGCGGACTTCTTGCACAAGCGCATGGGCACGACTGAGCTGGCCGGGCTCGGCGGTTTGCAAAGCACCATGCCGCGCCTGGCCGGCCTGTTTCTGCTGTTCGCGCTGGCCGCTATCGCGTTGCCGGTCACCGTCGGCTTTCCGGCCGTGTTGCTGGTGCTGGTGTCGGCTATCCAAACTCACACCGGTGCTGCGCTGCTGGCCCTGGTCGGCCTGGTGCCGCTCGCGGCCGGCCTATTGCTGGCCTATCGCGCGATCTTCCTCGGCCGCGCCGCGACGCCGAGTGCCGGCACGGATTTGCACCCGCGCGAGTTGGCCATGCTCATCGCGCTGGCACTGCTCATACTGGCTGCCGGCCTGTTCCCATCGCTCGTGCTCGATCTGATCCGGCCTGCGGTCGAACTTTGGGTCGCGCGCTTGGGGTGAGCGGGGCCGCGTGTCCCGCACGGCGCGGGCGCGGCCAGGCGCCATTCCCTCCTTTCAAATGCCTGGGCTTGGCCTGACAATCCGGCCATGGATTTCCTCGCTCGTTATCTCGCGCTACAAGATGCGCTGAACCGCTATGCGTCATTTTGGCGGCCAGCGCCATTTCACATCGCGCGACCGGATTGGTGTGTGCAGTATCCCGAATGGGCCGCGCAAGCCCTGGCCCTGGACGATTCCGAGGTCGAGCGGCTCAACGCCGACAACGTCGCGTTGATCGACTGGGCCGCGCACCGGTTGCCGGCGTTGGCCGAACTGCAAGCGCTGATCGAATTGCCGCGCCTCGAATTGCCGGGCGATGCCGAGCCGGTATCCGGCCATCTCGCCTGGGCCATGCCCGGCCGCAAACAGGCCCAGGTCGAGGCCTTTGCCGAGGCGGTCGACACGATAGCAAAGCCGATCCTGGAATGGTGCGGCGGCAAGGGTCACCTCGGCCGCCTGCTCGCCGCCCGCGCCCAGCAGCCGGTGCTGAGCCTGGATTACGATGCCACGCTGTGCCGAGAAGGCGAACTCTTGGCCGAGCGCGCCCAAGTCGATCAGCGCTTCGTCTGCGCCGATGCGCTGTATGCGGATACCGCACATCACCTCGCCGGCTGCCATGCCGTCGCGCTGCATGCCTGCGGCGACCTGCATCTTGCTCTGCTGCATGGCGCCGTTGCCCACCATGCCGCCGCGGTCGATCTGTCGCCCTGCTGCTATTACCGCACCGCCGATGCCGTGTATCGGCCGCTCAATCCCGAGGGCACGCTGCAACTCAGCCGCGACGAACTGCACCTGCCGGTGACCGACACCGCCACCGCCGGCGCGCGCGATAGAAGGCTGCGCGACCGGGCCATGGCCTGGAAGCTGGCCTTTGTGCAGTTGCGCGAGGCGTTGGCGAACGTGCCGAGCACGCGCACCTTCAAGCCGGTGCCGGCGAGTTGGCTGGCGCTGGGGTTCGAGCCGTGGTGCCGCCAACTTGCCGCGCGCGAAGGCATCAATGTGCCGGCCCACTACGATTGGCTCGCGCTCGAAGCCCACGGCTGGCAGCGCCAGCGCGAGGTCATGCGGCTGTCCCTGGTGCGCCATGTTTTTCGCCGGCCGCTGGAGGTTTGGCTGGCGCTGGATCGGGCGTTGTACCTGGAGCGGGCAGGCTATCGGGTGAGGTTGGCGGAGTTCTGCGGGCGGGAACTGACGCCGAGGAATTTGTTTATCTCGGCACGCCAGGGATAAAGCAATATATCCGCTATATGGGATGCGCATGCTAGGCGAACCTAAGCGCTTGTGCCGGAAGGTGTCAGAAATT
>JAJZTS010000052.1 GCA_021848725.1 Pseudomonadota bacterium | reverse complement strand
AGATAGCAGCCGATATTATCAGTTTGCCGCGCAATCTTCCTCAAGGAAGACTTAAGCTTGGCTTAACAGCCATTTAACCTTCCTTGGGTCGGAACTTGAGCGTCAGGCCGCTGCGGAAAACGGCGGCCGCCTCGCGATCGGGCGGCAATGGCAACGGCGAGGCCTTGATGATGGCCCGTTCCACCTCGCGGTCGTAGAGGGCATTACCACTCGACTTGACCAGCACCGGCGTACCTATCACCTCGCCATTCGGCAACAAATCGACGCGAAATACCGCTTCGGGATTGCCGGTCAGATTTGGCGGCAGCCGTAGGTAACCCCGAACCTTTTGGATAATCTTGGCCCGATAATCGTCAATCAACTTGTCGCGCGCGGCGCTAGCCTGCTGTTGCTGCCGCATCCGGTTGAGTTGCGCCGCCTCTTGGGCCAGCTCGCTATCGGCCTGTTCGGCCAAGGTCTTTTCCAGCGCTTTTCTCTGCGCCTCGCGTTCGAGTTGTTTCTTGTCCGGCTCCACTTTTTTGGGTTCCGGCTTCGGCTCGGGTTTAGCCTTCACTAGCTCGGGTTTGGGCTCGGGCTTTGGCTCCGGCTTGGGCGGTTCAGGCTTTTTCTTGGGTTGGAGCGCAATGTCGGCCTTGGGCGGCTCGGGGGCCGGTTCCGGCTTGGGTGCCGGTTTGGGCACCACCTTCACCGGCGGCACCGGCCGCGGCGCAGGCAAGCTGGACCACAATTCGGCTTGCGCAGGCAGGTTCGGCGTCTGTCGCCACGACACGCTGAACACCAGCGCCATGAACAGGACGACATGGAACAACAGGGCCAAGGCCCCGGCGGAAAACTGTTCGCGCGAACTGAGCGGGGTCACGGCACGGGCTTGACCAGCAGACCGACCCGCGCCACCCCGGCTCGCTGCAAGGTATCCATCACCCGCATAACCACTTCGTAGCGCACCGATTTGTCGGCCGCGATCACCACGGGCTGATCGACCTTGGCGATCTTGCGCACCTTGGCGGGCAAGGCGGAATCGGCCACGGGTGTCGGTTCGCCAGCCGTATTGCGGTCGCGCAACCACAGCGAACCGTCGGCCTTGATCGTCACTTCCAAGGGCAAGGTCGGCGGCGTCGTGCTCTTGCCGACGCTGGGTAGCTCGACCTGCGACGGATTGACGAAGGGGGCGGTCACCATGAAGATCACCAACAACACCAGCATCACGTCGATGTAGGGCACGACGTTGATCTGGTTCATGGCCTTGCGCGGGCGGCGATTCATGCTGGAACTCAACCCTTCAGGGTCTGCCGTTGCAGGATGTTGGAGAACTCCTCCATGAACACGTCGAAGCGGTTGGCCAGACGGTCGATGTCATGGGTGAAGCGGTTGTAGGCGACCACGGCCGGGATCGCGGCGAACAGGCCGATGGCGGTGGCAATCAAGGCCTCGGCGATGCCCGGCGCGACGTGGGCCAGGGTGGCCTGCTGCACATTGGCCAGACCGCGGAAGGCGTTCATGATGCCCCAGACCGTGCCGAACAGGCCGACATAGGGCGAGACCGAGCCGACCGTGGCCAGGAAGGGCAGGTGCGCCTCCAGCGCATCCATCTCGCGCTGGTAGGCGGCGCGCATCGCGCGCCGCGAGCTGTCGAGGATGGCCTGCGGGTTGAGGCCGGGCTGCCGGGTCTGCTTGAGAAATTCGCGGAAGCCGGCACCGAACACCTGTTCCATGCTGCTGGCCTGCTCGCCCATCTGGTTCACGTCTTGGTACAAGGTATTCAACTCGCCGCCGCTCCAGAATTCGCGTTCGAACTCCTCGGCCAATTGCCGCTCGCGCTTCAGGGTGAAGTATTTGGCGAAGATCATCCACCAGGACACGAACGAGGCCGCCAGCAACAGCAGCAACACCAGTTTCACCACCCAACTGGCGCTCATTACCAGATTGACCAGGGACAGTTCAGTTTCAAGCGACAGCGCCATTCAGCACCCCAAACGTTGTTGGATATGGACCGGGATTTTAGCGGGCCGGAATGCATCCCGGGTGACACAAGCGATCTTGACCTGGGCCGTGACCAGCGGTTCGCCGCCGCGCTCGATGCGTTGGCTCATGGTCAGGCTGGCCTTGTTCAGTTCGGCCAGCGCGCAAACGACGGCCAGGGCATCGTCGAAGCGGGCGGGCTTCAGATAATCGACCGCGACCTGGCGCACCACGAAGACCAGGCCGTCCTGTTCGGCCAGCAGAGGCTGTTCGACGCCCAGGCTGCGCAGCCACTCGCTGCGCGCCCGTTCCATGAACTTGAGGTAATTGGCGTAATAGACCACCCCGCCGGCGTCGGTGTCTTCCCAGTACACCCGCACCGGCCAGACAAAATCAGGCATTCAAGCCGACCCCATAAGTTGTCTCAGACAACGTAGTGAGCGCAGCCAGGTTCGACGCGCCCGGCGCGCAGCGACGAGACAGTACACGCCAGTACGGCGAGGAGCGAGCACCGCGCAAGTCGAAGATGGCAAGCGCAGTCGTTTTATGAGACAACTTCTCACTCATCGAACAAATCCTGGTTCTGGATGCGCGTAGGGGCGGCGAGGCCAAAGTGGCGGTAGGCCAGCGGTGCGGCCACCCGGCCGCGCGGGGTGCGGGCGAGAAAGCCCTGCTGGATCAGATAGGGTTCGAGCACGTCCTCGATCGTGTCGGCCGCCTCGCCAATGGTGGCGGCCAGGTTTTCCAAGCCGACCGGGCCGCCGGCGAACTTCTCCAGCAGCGCGTGCAAGAGCTTGCGGTCCATCACGTCGAGGCCGCCCTGGTCCACCTCCAACATGACCAAGGCCTTGTCCGCCACCTCGGCGGTGATGTGACCCTCGGCCTTGACCTCGGCATAGTCGCGCACCCGGCGCAGCAGGCGGTTGGCGATGCGCGGCGTGCCGCGCGAGCGGCGGGCGATCTCCAGCGCGCCCTCGGGCGAGATCTCGATATTGAGCAGCCGGGCCGAGCGGGTGACGATGTGGGTCAGCTCGTCGGCGTTATAGAACTCCAGCCGGGCGACGATGCCGAAGCGATCGCGCAGCGGGTTGGTCAGCATGCCGGCGCGGGTGGTGGCGCCAACCAGGGTGAACGGCGGCAGGTCGAGCTTGACCGAGCGCGCGGCCGGGCCCTCGCCGATCATGATGTCGAGTTGGTAGTCCTCCAGCGCCGGGTAGAGGATTTCCTCGACCACCGGCGACAGGCGATGAATCTCGTCGATGAACAGGACATCGCGCGGCTCCAAGTTGGTCAGCAGCGCGGCCAGGTCGCCGGCCCGCTCTAGTACCGGGCCGGAGGTGACGCGCAGATTGACCCCCATCTCCTTGGCGATGATGTGCGCCAGCGTGGTCTTGCCCAGGCCGGGCGGGCCGAACAGCAGCACGTGGTCGAGCGCCTCACCCCGGTTCTTGGCGGCGGTGATGAAGATGTCGAGCTGCTCGCGGGCGCGGGCCTGGCCGACATAGTCAGCCAGCTTCTGCGGGCGCAGGGCGCGTTCGAAAGCCTCTTCTTCACGAGAGGTGGCGGCGGGCGAGATCAGGCGGTCGGGTTGCAGCATAGCGTTGGCAAGTTAGCGGAGTCGCAAGGGCAGGTCAAACCTTGGCCAGGGATTTCAGCGCCAGGCGGATGCCCTCCTCCACCGCGACGTCCTCGGGCAAGGCCTTCACGGCCAAGGCCGCCTCCTTGTCGCTGTAGCCCAGCGCGACCAGCGCGTTGAGCACGTCGCCGCCGGCACCTCGGGCGGCGACGGCCCCGCCGGCACCGATCTCGTCGGCCAACTTGCCCTTCAGTTCCAGCAACAGGCGCTCGGCGGTCTTCTTGCCGACCCCCGGGATCTTGGTCAAGCGGCCGGTCTCTTGCAGGGCGACGGCCTGGGCCAGGTCCTGCACCGACAGGCCGGAGAGCACGGACAGCGCCAGCTTCGGGCCGACGCCGCTGATCTTGATCAATTGCCGGAAGGTGTCGCGCTCCGTTGCGCTGAGAAAACCATACAACTGCTGGGCATCCTCGCGCACGGCGAAGTGGGTGAGCAGCGTCACCCGCTCGCCGGTGGCCGGCAGGTGGTACAGGGTGCTCATGGGCACGTCGACCTCGTAGCCGACGCCGTTCACATCGACCACGATCTGCGGCGGATGTTTTTCCAACAGGGTGCCCGTCAGGCGTCCGATCACGTTCGTACTCTCCTTACAACATCCGGCCGGCGCGGCGGCGGCGGCCGGCGGTGACCAGGCCACCCAGTCCGTGGCCGCCGTGGGCATGGCAGATGGCGCAGGCCAGGGCATCGGCCGCATCGGAACTGGGTTCGCCCGGCAGCTTGAGCAGGCGCATCACCATGTGCATGACCTGCTGCTTGTCGGCGTGGCCATTGCCGACCACGGCCTGCTTCACTTGCAAGGCGGTGTATTCGAAAACCGACTGGCCGACATGAGTGAGCGCAGCGATCGCCGCGCCGCGGGCCTGGCCCAAGAGCAGGGTGGATTGCGGGTTGACGTTGACGAACACCTTCTCGACCACGCTGGCCTCGGGCCGATAGGTCGCGATAATCTCCTGCACGCCGGCGAACAGGGTTTGGATGCGCTCGGGCAACTCGCCGTCCTTGGTGCGCACCACGCCGCTGGCGACATAGTTCAACTTCTGGCCATCCTGGTCGATCACCCCATAGCCCATCGCGCGCAGACCAGGGTCGATGCCCAGGATGCGCATATGCGCTTACTCCGGCAGGATCGCGGAGGTGTAGACCTCCTGCACGTCGTCCAGGCTCTCCATCATGTCGAGCAGCTTCTGGAATTTCACCGCGTCGTCGCCGCTCACTTCGGTTTCGTTCAGCGGCTTCATCACGGTCTCGGCCATGGCCACGGTAAGGCCGGCCTTTTCCAGCGCCTCTTTCACATGGGTCAGGTCGTCGTAGGGCGCGGTGATCACTTCGATCGAGCCGTCCTCGTTCGTGACCACATCCTCGGCGCCCGCCTCCAGCGCCGCTTCCATCACCGCATCCTCGCTGGCGCCGGGGGCCAGGATGATCTGGCCGCAATGCTTGAACTGGAAGGCGACGCAGCCGTCGGTGCCCATATTGCCGCCGTTCTTGGCGAAGGCATGGCGCACGTCGGCCACGGTGCGGGTCTTGTTGTCGGTCAGGCAGTCGACGATCACCGCGGCGCCGCCCGGGCCGTAGCCCTCATAGCGCACCTCTTCGTAGTTGACGCCGTCGAGCTGGCCGGTGCCGCGCTTGATCGCGTTCTCGATGTTGTCCTTGGGCATGGACTCGGCCTTGGCCTTGTCGATGGCCAGGCGCAGACGCGGGTTGGCGCCCGCATCGCCGCCACCCATCTTGGCGGCCACGGTGATTTCCTTGATCAGTCGCGTGAAGATCTTGCCCCGCTTGGCGTCCTGACGGCCCTTGCGGTGCTGGATATTCGCCCATTTGCTATGTCCGGCCATGATCCCTGCCTAATGCCACAAAATGAAAGGCCGTATTCTACTCCGCCGGCATGGCTTTAGGCCGACAAGGCACGGGCGGTGCGCACCGTCTCGGCGGCCAACTCGCGCAGACGACGGGCCAGATTGGCATCCTTCAGCCCACCGTCGGCGGCGAAGGCCTGATCGGCATGACCCACCGCGACCATGCCCGGCAGCACCAACATGCCCACGGTATTGAGCACATTGCGCACCGCATCCAGGCCGCGCAGACCGCCCAGGCCACCGGGCGAAGCGCTGATCAGCGCCGCCGGCTTGCCGGCGAAGGGATTGGCCCCGCGCACCCGCGGCGTGCGCGAGACCCAGTCGAGGGTGTTCTTGAGCACGGCCGAGATCGAGTTGTTGTACTCGGGCGAGGCGACGATCAGGCCGTGGTGCTGGGCCACGATCTCCTGCAGACGGAAGGCGTGCTCCGGCGGGCCGTCGCCAGCCTCAAGATCGCCGTCATAGAGCGGCATGGGAAATTCGCGCAGATCGAGAAAGGTCGCCTCGGCCCCGGCCGCGACGACATCGCGCGCCGCCAGGCGGGCCAACTGTTTGTTGAACGAGCCCTGCCGGGTGCTGCCGGCGAAAACCAGGATACGGGTCATGTTGTTCCTCAAAAAAATTCGCGAAGCGAAGCACGCCCCGCTCTCCCGCTAGCGGGAGAGCGCTAGGAGAGAGGGAGACCGTTCCGTGAACGGTCAAGCGGGTAAATCGAACAGCAGGACTTCGGCCTCGTCCTCGCCGATCAGTTCGAGCCGGGTCTCGTCGGCGATCTTGGCGCCGTCGCCGCTCACCAGCGGCTGGCCGTTCAACCGCATCTTACCGCGCGCCAGATGCAGATAGGCCTTACGCCCCGGCGGCAGATCGAAGACCACATTTGCACCGGGGCCGAGCAGGCCGGCATAGAGGCTGGCGTCCTGATGGAGGGTCACGCTGCCGCCACGACCGTCGCTCGAAGCGACCAAGCGCAAGCGGTCGCGCTTGTCTTCCGGCGCGAAGTGTTTCTGCTCGTAACTGGGGGCAATGCCGCGCTCGACCGGCAGCAGCCAGATTTGCAGGAAATGCACCGGCACCGCGTCCGAACCATTGAACTCGCTGTGACGGATGCCGCGCCCGGCGCTCATGCGCTGCACGTCGCCGGGCCGGATGACCGAGCCGTTGCCCAGGCTGTCCCTGTGCTGCAAGGCACCATCGAGCACATAGGAAACGATCTCCATGTCCTGATGACCGTGCGTAGGGAACCCGCCGCCCGGCGCCACGGTGTCGTCGTTGATCACGCGCAGCACGCTGAAGCCCATTTCGTTCGGGTCGTAGTAATCGGCGAAAGAGAAGCTGTGCCAGGAATTCAGCCAGCCGTGGTCGGCATGGCCGCGGCGGTCGTGCGGTCGCAGGGTGATCATCGCGGGTCTCCGGTCTATGCGTCCCATATAATGCCGCGAATCCTGAACACAAGGGCCGACCATGACCGAACCGTTGCCGATCGCCCAGCGCGACGACCACGAAATATTTCTGCTGCCGCAAATGGCCAACCGCCACGGCCTGATCACCGGCGCCACCGGCACCGGTAAGACCGTCACCCTACAGACCCTGGCCGAGGCCTTCAGCCGCATCGGCACGCCGGTGTTCATGGCCGACGTGAAGGGCGACCTGTCCGGCGTGGCCAAGGCCGGCGGCAGCGGCAAGGCGGCCGAACGGGCCCAGCAATTGCGCCTCGCCGACTACGCGGCAGAGGCCTTCCCCGTGGTGTTCTGGGATGTCTGGGGCGAGCAGGGCCACCCGGTGCGCGCCACCGTGTCCGACATGGGGCCGCTGTTGCTGGCGCGCATGTTCAATCTGAACGAGACCCAGGAAGGCGTGTTGAATCTGGTGTTCAAGATCGCCGACGACCAAGGCCTGTTGCTGCTCGACCTCAAGGACCTGCGCGCGATGCTGCAGTATGTCGGCGAGCACGCGAAGGCATTCACCACCGAATACGGCAACATCTCCGCCGCCAGCATCGGCGCCATCCAGCGCGGCCTGCTCGCGCTGGAAAATCAGGGCGGCGACCGGTTGTTCGGCGAGCCCATGCTCAACATCGACGACTTGATGCAGACCGACGCCCAGGGCCGCGGCGTGATCAATCTGCTCGCGGCCGACAGGCTGATGCAGTCGCCCAAGGCCTACGGCAGCCTGCTCTTGTGGCTGTTGGCCGAGCTATTCGAGAACCTGCCCGAAGCGGGCGACCTGGCCAAGCCCAAGCTGGTGTTCTTCTTCGACGAGGCGCACCTCTTGTTCAAGGACGCGCCCCAGGCCCTGCTCGACAAGATCGAACTGGTGGTGCGGCTGATCCGATCCAAGGGCGTCGGCGTCTACTTCGTCAGCCAGAACCCGGCCGACGTGCCCGATGCCGTGGCCGGCCAGCTGGGCAACCGGGTGCAGCACGCCTTGCGCGCCTTCACACCCAAGGACCAGAAGGCCCTGCGCGCCGCGGCCGAGACCCTGCGCGACAACGCACAACTGGACGAAGCCGCGGCCATCGCCGAGCTCGGCGTCGGCGAGGCCCTGGTCTCCTGCCTCGACGCCAAGGGCCAGCCCACGGTGGTCGAACGCGCGCTGATCGTGCCGCCGCGCGGCCAGATCGGCCCACTCACTGCCGCCGAGCGCAGCGCCCTGATCAAGCGCTCGGTCATCTATGGCCACTACGAACAGGCCATCGACCGCGAATCGGCCTACGAGATCCTCAGGGGCCGGACCGAACAAACCGCGCCAGAAACGACCGCCGAACCGGCCCCATCGCGCACGACCGAACGCCGCACCGGACGCAATCAGCAGACGGTGGCCGAAGCCATGATGAAAAGCGCCGCCCGCGCCATTGGCAGCCAACTCGGCCGCGCCATCATCCGCGGCGTACTCGGCTCGATCTTGGGTGGGCGGCGCTGAACTTATTGGCAAGCCCGCGCTCCATTCGAGCAGACCTGACCCTCACACATCGGAGTATTCGCAAGATGATCGATTTCGACAGCAAGGCCCGCCAGTGGGACGAGAATCCCGTCTTCGTCGAACGCGGCCGCAAGATCGCCGAGGCGATCCGCGGCCAAGTAGCACTCAAACCGACCATGCGCGCCATGGACTACGGCTGCGGCACGGGCCTGCTGAGTTTTCCGCTCAAAGACGCATTGGGCCACATCACACTGAAGGACACCTCGACCGGCATGCTGGACGTGTTGCGGGAAAAGATCGCCGCTCAAGGCGTGGTCAATATGGCGGTCCACCAGACCGACCTTACGGCCGAACCGCTGCCCGACGAGCGCTATGACCTGATCTACAGTTCGATGACCTTGCACCACATCCCGGACACCGGGAAGATCCTGCAGGTCTTCCACAGCCTGCTCAATCCCGGCGGTAGGCTCTGCCTCGCCGACCTGGATAAAGAAGATGGCTCCTTCCACGGCCCCGAGATCGACGTGCATCACGGCTTCGACCGCACCGCCTTGACGGCCCAAGCCGAGCAGGCCGGCTTCAGCCAAATTCGCTTCGACACCGTGTTCGAGATCGTCAAGGAAACCGAAGGCGGCTCTCGCGCCTACCCGGTGTTTCTGATGACAGCAGAAAGGCCTTGAAAAAACAGGCCTGCACCGCCTCCCGGCGAATGCAGGCCCGCAGGGTGCAAAGCGATCAGGCCAAATAGGACGACAAGCAGGTGGGCGTCGTCTTGGTCTCCATCTCGCGAATGCCTGCCGGCGGTGCACTCGCACCGTTCGACTTGGCCGCAGGCTCGACTGCTTTCGCCGCCAAACCCGGGATAACTAGGCCTTGGATACCCTGGCGCGGCTGCCCGGCTTGTGCCGGCCCGGTCAACTCCAATACCCCCTTGAGCACTAGATCGGCGATGCAAGCCCAACGCTCGCCATCGGCGAAGATCTCGAGGGCTGGATGACGCTCGGCGATGAACTGCAGCTCACGATACAGCCCACCATCGACCTGATAGGTCGTGAAATAAGGATTGCCGGGCACGCTCAATTCGATCTTCTGCTCTGCGCCATTGGTATCGATTTCGAGCCGGATACGCAGCCCCGAAGTCAAACGCAAGTAAGACTTGCGGCTGACGCCCTGTTCGAAATCGCTCAGGCGCTGACGCTGACGGAAATATTGCGCCACTTCCTTATGGATCGGTGCGGAAGGGTTGTGCACGACACGGCTGTAATAGGTGCCGACATGCGCGCCAGGCAGACGGCGGATGAAGATATAGCCGAAGTTGACCGCCTTGAGCCCGGCGTCGCGATAGTTACGCACCCACTTGTCGAGTTCCTCGTTGTAGGTCTCATAGCTCTGACCGAAGGGCGCATGGCTATGCGGCACCGAGAATAAAATCTCGTCGCGATCCGCGGTATGCAGCACCAGCATATGGGCGGCATCGCCCTGCCACCAGCCCTCCAACTTGGCTTGGTAGGTTGGCACATCGACCAAATCGGTCACGATGCACAAGGCGCCGTCCGGGTTGAGATGCGCCGCAGCTTCGCTGACGATACGCTGCAGGACGCCCTCGCCCGTGCGACCACCATCGCGGAAACCGAGGTCGCCGTGCGGGCTGGGCACGAAGGGCGGGTTTGCCAAAACGACATCGAAGCGCATGTCTTTCTGCGGCGCATAAAGATCGCCGAGGTAGAAACGTGCATTGTCGATACCGTTGAGTTGGGCATTGAACCGCGCGAAGCGCACTGCGCGTGGATTCAAGTCGACACCGACCACCTCTCGCGCGTAACGGCTACCGCTCAAGGCCTGCACGCCGGAGCCGGTGCACAGGTCCAGCAGCTTGCCACAGGCCTTGCGCGGTGCCGAATGCACCAAACCCCGGCTATCCAGACCGATGTACATGACCGGGCTCTCGTCGATCCGATCCCCCTCGCGATCCAGCATATAGCGATGATCGGTCACCAGATAGAGCCCCTCGACACTGAAAATGTCGACCCGTGAAGCCCAACGACCATCGCGCGGCTGGAGCAAATCCAGGCGCACCATGGCATCGAACAGGGCATGCCCGAACAGTGCGCGCGCGCGCACCTCCGGCAGGGCCACCCTCAGCAAGAACAAGCGAACGAGATCGGCCAGGGGCGATTCGGGCAGCAGGAAGCGGTCGTAGTAATGCAGGCGGGTCGGTTCGATCAGTTGCAGCGACTCCACCTTGAGCAAACCACAGATCGTCGCCTCTTCGTAGCCTGCCTCTTTGAGCACCGCGCGCAGGGCCGCCGCAGTCTGTGGCAAACGGTAGTGTTCGTCGGCGAAGGGGGCCAAGGTCATGCCGGCCTCTTTGGGCAGGGCATGGTCTTCGGCAAGCGTCTGTTTGGGCATATCCAATTTCAGCGCATAAGCCCGCATGCGGTCGATCATCGCCCCGATTTTCTCGCGCCACTCCAGGGTCGTCGCCTGCTGTTCGGTGCGCAGGCGCTCTAGCCGCACCGCATCGCCGTCGATCAGCGTCAAAAGCAGCTGCACCTCGGCCTGGCTCAAGCGACTGGCCGGAACGATGCCATCGGTATCCAACAACTGCGACCCGCTCAAGGGATCGAGCAGCAATACCGCGCGGGCGGATAGTTGGCTGCGTACCGGCGCACCATAGGGGCTCTCGGAGAACAAGCGGCTGGTCTCCTTGTAACGTGCGCCTTTGGCCGACAATTCGCGCAATTCGTCCTCGCTCCACGGACACCCCTCGGTTTCGCCGGAGAACAATGCGCGGTCCAATTGCCGCATCAACTCCGTGGGCGACGACTGACCGGCGTCCAGGCCATGCGGCAAGGCCCCGTCGGTCACCTTGGCCAAGTGGTGCTCATAATCGAGCACGGGCACATGCTTCTTGGCAATGCGTAGATTCTCCAGAAACAAGTAATCGATATCGGTAGAAAGGAATGTGGCAATCGCCTCTTCCGGGGTCTCCACGATGGGCTGGCCCGCGACGTTGAAGCTGGTGTTGAGCACCACCGGCGGCCCTTTTCGCGTCGTCACCAGGGTACGGCAAAGCTTATGCATGAACGGGTTGTCCGCGGACGTGACCGTTTGCACGCGGCCGGAGCCGTCGTAATGGGTCACGGCGGGGATTTGCTTATGGAACTCCGGCCGAATCTGCGACACCACCAGCATGAAGGGCGAGGGCACCTTCTGCTCGAACACCTGCTCGATGTCCTCTTCCGGGATGACCGGGGCGAACGGCCGGAAGGCCTCGCGGAACTTGACCCGTGCGTTGAGGATGTCCTTCATGCGCTCGAAACTGGGATCGGCCAGAATGGAACGGTGGCCTAGGGCGCGAGGCCCGAACTCAGAACCGCCTTCGAAGCGTGCAATCACATGTCCCTTGGCCAAGGCTTGGGCCGTTTGCTCGACCACCGCGGCTTGATCGAGCCGCTCCACGACGATCTGGTCGGCAAATTTTTCCAGGGCCGACGCGATGCTCGCCTCGCCATAGGAACGCCCCAGGGTCGCCCGCTTCATGATCGGCCGCTTGCGCCCACCCTCATGCTCGGCATAGGCCCACAAGGCGCAGCCGGCGGCGATACCGGCATCGCCGGCGGCCGGGAAGACAAAGATGTCTTCAAGGTTCAGTTCGCGCAACATCTTGTAGTTCGCGACGGAGTTCAAGGCGACGCCGCCCGCCAGGCATAGTTTGCGCATGCCGGTACGCTTGAGCGCGAGACCGGCAACATGCAACAGGGCCTGCTCCAACTCATGCTGGATCTTCCATGCGAGGTCGACCAGATAGGGCCGCAGATAAGCCTTGCCTGCGCCGTCATCGTATTTCTTCTCCAATGCCGCGACTTCCAAGAATACGTCATAGGCGGAAATATCCAGGCTATAGCTATCCTTGCGCACGCGAATCCAGGGATGCCAGTGCTCTTGCAGGCTGCCATAGGGTGCGAGGCCCATCAGTTTGCCCGCCTCGGGCACATTGACCGAGGCGCCGACGCGAGTGGAAAAACCCGCCTTGCGGCTGACGTACTCGTAAAGAAAGCCCAACGTGGCAAGCGAAGCCAGATGCGAAGGCACGCTCTCTTCGTGCAGCATCTCGATCTTGTTGCCACTCGCTTTATAGAGGGTATAGGACTCGGTTTGCCGGTCATGGCTACTGCCCGAGGCGTCGACGACGAACACCACCGCATCGTCGAAGCCGGAGGGCCAATAGGCACTATAGGCGTGCATCAGGTGATGACTCGGCGTCTCGCGCACCTTGTCGGCAAATTCCGGCGGCAGGCTACGACGCAGGATATCTGCGCCATGGTCGATGCCAGGCATATTGGCGCTGATGGTCGCCACATCGGACAGGCCGATGCCGCAGGCCTCGAGGCAATACTGGATGGACTCATGCGGCAGTTGGATCTGCGCCGGATCGCCGACTGCCTGGTGTAAGAAACCGACGCTATGCTTAAGCCGATCCAGCCGTTCCTGATGAATGGCGACGACGACCTCGCCATCCCGCACCAGGGCTGCAGACCGATCATGCCCAAGATTGAGGCCTAAATGATAGTGTGACATGTGCATTTCTCCCTTAACATTCCTTCGCCCTTTTTTGTGGGCTGTGTTGAAGAACCCCCGGTTGCTTATGGGGACATTTCTTTTTGTTCCGATAACACCTCGTCCAGCTTGCGCAACAGCGCTGCCATCGTAAACGGTTTGGTCAAATAGGCCCGAATACCCAAGGCCAAGGCATATTCGGCATCGACCCGGTCGCTATGCCCGGTGCATAAAACAATCGGTAGTTCGGGACGCACCGCAAGCATCGCCTGCGCCATCTCGACCCCGGTCAACCCAGGCATGGTCTGATCGGTCACCACCAGATCGAAGACCGCCGGATTTTGTTTAAACCGCTCCATGGCCCCCTGGCTGCTCGACATCACCGTCACCGCATAACCGTAGCCGCCGAGCAAGTCGCCGACAAAATTGGCGACCGACTCTTCGTCATCCACCACCAGCACATGCCGTGAAGAAGTACGCGACTCCGGCGCATCGGCCGGTTGCCGAGATGGATCGCTGCCCGTCGAGGTGACTTCGCTTGGCCCTATGGGTAGCAGCACCCTGAAAACACTGCCCTCGCCGGGCGTGCTGCGCACCAGGATATGCCCGCCATGCTCATGCACGATGCCATGCACCATGGACAGTCCCATGCCGGAACCCTTGCCGGTATCCTTGGTCGTGAAGAACGGGTCGAAGATCCGGTTCATAATCGTGGGCGAAATACCGCTGCCGCTATCCTCGACCGAGATCTCCACGAACGTCCCGGCAACGACGCCATGGCAAGACCGGCAGACGGCGTCCACATTATCGACCCGATGCAGGCCGATCGCGATGCGCCCCTTGCCGTCCATTGCGTCTCGCGCATTGATGCACAAATTCAGAATGACC